>CAYVKQ010000202.1:0-3803 GCA_964451945.1 uncultured Lentisphaerales bacterium | reverse complement strand
CGAGCGGCACGAACGCGTTCGAGCGGCGTATCGAACATGAGACGGCGTTGGCCGAGCGGCACTGCCAGCGCTTTCTTTGGAGATACTGAAACGCCAAAGAAAGGGACAATGCGATGCACACACGGTTGGCACTGGTCATCATTCTGTTTGCGTTGTGCGGAGCCCATGGCGCCAGTCGCTATTACGTGGCGACCAACGGCAACAGCAACGCCGGCGACAGGTGGTCGACGGCCTTCACCAACATCCAGGACGCGCTGGACGTCGCCGTAGACGGCGACACCGTCTATCTGGCGGGGCACGCCTTCACGCTGACGAACGAGATTGTCTGGACCTCTTCCTACGTGACGGTCATGGGCGGCTACGCGGCGACCAACGACGCCGACGCCCCCGGCCCCTTCGACGCGCGGCTCTGGCCCACCGTGATCCGTGGCGGAACCAATCCGGTCACGACCTACAACCGGGTCATGACGATCACCAATGTCACCGGCGGCCGGCTGGAGCGGGTGACCCTGACCGGCGGGCGCGCGCCCGCCGCGACGGTCGCCAACGCCGCGGTCTACGGCGGCGGCCTGTGGCTCACCCGCTGCGGCGGGATCACGCTGGCAGACTGCACGGTCAGCAACAACGCGATCCGGGTGGGCGCGCTCAACCAGAACTCCTACGGCGGCGGCATCGCCGCCGTGGACAGCGTGGTGGCGGTCAGCAACTGCGTGGTGCGCGACAACCAGGCGCAGGGCTATCGGGCCAGCGGTTCCTATACGTATGCCCGCGGGGGCGGCGTGATGCTGATCCGCGGCGAAATGAAGATCCGCGACACGGTTGTCGCCTACAACCGGGTCGCGAGCGGCGCCACCTGGTTATATGGCGCCGGCCTGGATAACGCGTCTGGCAAACTCGCGCTTCGCAATTGCCTGATCCACGGCAACAGTGGCACTACCGGCAGCGCCGGCTTATACCTGCAGGGTGACACGCTGCTGGAGCACTGCACCGTGGTGCACAACGCCAAAACGGGGCTCGCCCGCAACAGCGGCACGGTCACCGTGACGAACAGCGTCTTTTTCGGCAATCTGGGCGATATCAGCGGCACCGTGGCGCTGCGGTTTTCGAGCACCGAGGACGGCGTCAACGAGGGAAACGACGGCTGCATCCGCGCCGACCCGCTCTTCGAGCGCGGGTATTATCTGGCGCCGGGAAGCCCCTGCGTCGACGCCGGCGCCGGCACGGCGGCCGACTGGGGGCTGGACGCCCTCACCACGCGCGCCGACGGCGTCCCCGACTCCGGCGCGGCGGACATGGGGTACCACCACGCCGCGGGGCTTGTGTTCGACGCCGCCGATCTCTACGTGGCGCCGGACGGTGACGACGCAAACGGCGGCGGCTCGCCGGAGCAGGCTTTCCGGACGATCACCAAGGCGCTGGCGGTCGCGCGGGACGGCGACCAAATCCACGTGGCCGCCGGGGACTACACGCGGGCGAGCGGGGAGGTTTTCCCGCTGACGCTGGCCGGAAGGACGGGGGTTTGGCTTCTCGGCACCAACCGCGCGGCCACGGTGATCGACGCGCGCGCGGCGTCCGCGAGCGAAGACCAGCGGGTGATGACGATCCAGGGCGCCCAGGATATCCGGGTAGAGGGGATGACCCTGACCGGCGGGCGCGAGCCGCCCGTGACGGTCGCGGACAGCACGGGGTATGGCGGAGGGGTTTTGCTCTCCGGCTCCATCGGAATCGCGTTTGCCGACTGCGTTGTCAGCAACAACGCGATCCGGGCGGGTTCGCTTAAACAAAACGGCCACGGTGGCGGCATCGCCGCGGTGGACAGCGTGGCGGCCATCAGCAACTGCTTGGTGCGCGACAACCAGGCGCAGGGCAATTGGAGCGGCGGCGGGTCGACCCGCGGGGGCGGCGTGTGCGTGCTCCAGGGCGCGATGACGATTCGGGATTCGGTCATCGCCTTCAACCTGGCGTTGAACGGCACCTCCTTTCAGTACGGGGGTGGCGTGTATTCGTCGGGCAGTCTCGTGATGCGAAACTGCCTGGTCTACGGCAACGACAAAACAACGAGTTTGGGCGCCGGCGGCGGGCTCTGCGTGGGCGGCAACACCCGCGTGGAACACTGCACCGTGGCGAACAACATCGGGGCGGGGCTCTACCGGGAAGGCGGCGCGGTCACCGTGCGGAACAGCATCTTCTGGGGGAACATGGGGGATATCGGCGGCACGGTGACGCTGGGCTGGTCGAACACCGAAGACGGCCTCAATGCGGGAAACGACGGCTGCATCAGCGCCGATCCGCTGTTTGAACGCGCTTTTTACCTGGCGCCGGCGAGCCCCTGCGTGAATGCGGGGACGAACGCGGCGGCCGACTGGGGATTGGAGAATCGGACGACGCGCACCGACGGCGCGAACGATGCCGGGACGGCGGACATGGGCTACCACTACGCCGGCGGATTCGATTTCGACGGCGCCGATCTCTACGTGGCGCCGGACGGCGACGACGCGAACGGCGGCACCGCGCCGGAGCAGGCGTTGCGGACGCTCACGAAGGCGCTGGCGGCGACGCGGGAGGGCGGTCGGATACACGTCGCCGCCGGGCCTTACACCAAGGAGAGCGGCGAGAGCTTCCCCTTGACGATCTCCCGCATGGCGGACGTCCGAATTCTCGGCACCAACCGCGCCGCCACGGTGATCGACGCGGGCGGCGTGGGGGTGGCGACCGGGCGGGTGGTGACGATCGCGTGGGGCGGGGGAACGCGGATCGAAGGCGTGACCCTGCGCGGCGGTTACTATGCGCCCAAGAGCTGGGCTACTTTCGTCGGGGGCGGCGCGGCAATCAGTCGTTCCGGCGTGGTGGAGCTGTTCGACTGCCTCATCACCAGCAACACCCTCGGGGCGACCGGTCATGGCGCCGGCTATGGCGGCGGCGTCTATGCCGCGGACAGCCGGGTGACGATCCGCAACTGCGCTGTGACCCACAACACGGCCTTCGGCTCCGGCGTGTACCATTGCCTCGGGGGAGGGGCCTATGCCGCAACGAGCAGAGTGAAGATATTCGAATCGGTTTTTGCCGGTAACAAGGTCAAGGAAGTCCAAGTCGGCACGGGGGGAGAGCAAGGCGGGGCGGTCTATTCCGAGGGCACGGGGGCGACCCTCCTGATGCGCAACGTCCTGGTTTATACGAACCGCGCGGAAGGCGGCAATGCCAGCGGGCACGGCCTGTATCTGGCCAACAACGCCAGTCTGGAGAACTGCACCGTGGCGTGCAACGCCGGTGAGGGCGTCAGGCAAACGGGGGGCACCGTTACGCTGGCCAATTGCATCGTCTGGGGGAACTCCACCAACGTCATCGGGACGGTCGCGGCGACCTACTCGGACATCGGGACGGAGGGGGATCCCGTCGGCGAGGGCTGCATCAACGCCGACCCGCTTTTCAAGGCCGCCGCCGATTTCCGCCTGTGCTCCGGCTCGCTCTGCATCAACACGGGGACCAACCTGGCGTGGACGACCGACGCCTTTGACCTGGCGGGGAGCCCGCGCATCAACGGCCGGGCCGTCGATATGGGGGCGTATGAATCGTTCACTTCGGCGGGCACCCTGTTGCTTCTGCGATAACGACTCGGGCTTTCCGCTCGGTGGCGCAGGGGTCGCTGATCCGGCTGAAGCGGGAGCGGTGATCGGAGGGGGGTGCAGGGCGGAAAAGCCCGGCGCTGAACGGTTAGATTGAAGTTACGGACAAGCCCGCCGCGCGGCTGCGCCGCGAACAAACCACGGGTAAAGGTGAGAGATTAAGATTAGCTTGAGAGTGCC
>CAYVKQ010000201.1:0-5958 GCA_964451945.1 uncultured Lentisphaerales bacterium | reverse complement strand
TTCGTGCTGCGCGGCGCGGGGAACGCCCTCTACCCGGTCTCGCATCCGTTCACGGGCTGTTCGGCGCGTTTCCGGGCCCGCTCGTTCGCACTGGAAACGAACAGCGTGATCGACGCCACCGCGCGCGGCTACTCCGGCATGCACGGCAAGTCCACGGTCATCGGCTACGGTCCCGGCGCTTCCCTCGGTGCATCCGCCGCGAGCTATGGCGGGCGCGGCGCGGCGAAGACGGCGGGGGAGGCGCGCTCGACCTATCCCACGGACGAGGAGAGCGGCCGACAGGTTCCGGTCTATCCCGGCTCCGGCAGCGGTGGGAATTCCAACGCGCCCGAAATCTCCGGCGCGCCCGGCGGCGGCCTGGTGTGGATCGAGGCCGAACGGGACATGGCGATCACGGGGCGCATCTGGGCGCCCGGGTTCGGTGGACATCTCTTTACATCTGGCGCGTCCGGCGGCGGCGTCTACCTGCGGTGCTGGAAGTGGAAACCTGCGGGCACCATGGAAATCATCGCGCCCGGTGGCGGATCTCCTGGCACAGGCGGCTATGCGGGCGGCGGCGGGCGCATCGCCGTCTGGCGCTGCTACGACACGGATCCGCGCCCGGCGACGGCGGAGGGACGTCCCGAGGTGCGCGCCTCCGGCACGCTCTACGGGAGCTACGGCTTCGCGAACGGCACGGGCGCGGAAGCAGGCACCGTCCACTGGGGCGATCTTCCGCCCCGGGGGCTCACGATCTACGTGCGGTAGGCGCACCGCGGCGTGGCACGGGCGTCCCGCCCGTGAAACACGGGCAAGATGCCCGTGCCACACGATTCGGCATGGATGGCCACCACGGTGTGCCGGCAATCACTTTGACCGGACCTCGACACGCCCGGCGGCCACGTCCACATCGATCACGCGCGCCGCGTCCGCCGACCCGACCTCCAGCTTCATCCGTTCCGGCGAGCTCGCGACGATCCGCAGTGTGGGCGGTTCGGAGTCCTTGCCCTCGACGAAGGCCGCCAGGAAGGTGACTGTTTTCACCTCCCCGGCGCGGGCGAAGGTCACGGACATGGGTCGGCCCTGGTAGCCGCCGAAAGTGACGGCGCGGTACAGCGACAGGTCGCAGTCCGCGACCAGGCGCATCCGCAGGGCGTCGCCGAAGTCGATGCGCGCCTCCCGTCCCGCCGGGCCGCCCGCGATCTCCTTGAACTGGCCGGGTTCCGGCAACGCGGGCAGCGCCGCGACCGGCTTGGCGTCGAAAAGCAGGGCCGGTGCCCTGCCCGGACCGTACTGGTAGCGGTCGATCATGCGTGGCGCGTCCGCGTCGATGCGGTCGAATACAATGGCTGCGTCGCCGACCAGCGCGATGCCGCGCACCTGCCGCACCCCCTCGTAAAGCGGCATCCGGGCGTCCGTGACCACCACGGCCGCGGGCGCGTCCGGAGAGGGGTTGAACGCCGCCAGCCGGCTGGGCACCTCGCGCTGGCTGCCGCCGTCGACGACAACGGTGTTCTGCGCCGCGGAATGGGTCATCCACCACGATCCCGGAACGCTGTAGGCGATGCGGTGCACGTGCGTGTCGGTCTGCCGCTGGTTCCTGAAGAACATCGTGGAGAGCCGGTCCTGTTCGCTGCGCTCGAACTGTTTGATGTAGTTCATGCGGATCTCGCGGAAATCCACGGCGGTTCCCGCGCGCAGGAAGACGTAGCCCGAATTGGCCAGCACTTCCGAATGCACCGGCAGGCGGCTCGCATCGGGCAGGCCCGGAACCCCGGCGTGAAGAGTGTACTCGTTGAAGGCGCCGCGGCGGACCCCCGCAAGGGCCGGCAGATAGGCCGGGTCGCGGTAGGCCCGGTAGGCCAGCTCGTAGGCGGGACCGGCCTGGCCGATCGTCAGCGAGGCGTCGTACACGCGTTTGAGGCGGGGGGTCAGGAGCTCCACGCCGTACTGCGAGGCGAACAGGGCCATCGCATTCATGGCATGGAAAATGGCGCGGTGGTAGCCTCCTCCTTCCGAGTTGAATCCATCCTCGTCGAACCCGAACTCGGCCATGTCGTGCCAGTTGTAGTCCTCGCCGACCGCCTTGGCCGCGAGCGGCCAGTAGCCGGTCGCCAGACCCACCGTGCCGTAGGCGCGGAAATGCTCGGCTCCCTGGTTGTTGTATTCGCTGCCGTGCCGGGCGAGCCGGAAGGCTTCCTGCTTGAGCATCTCGCTGATCGCGCCACGCCCGGCCTCGTCCAGTCCGGCATAGGAATGCAGGAACGCGTAGCCCTCGGCCAGCGTGGGAAGGTTGTAGGAGGCGTGCAGCGTGTTGAAGCGGAGGCGCGCGGCCCCGGAAGTCGAACGGGCCCCGGTCACGGGCATCCGCGGGTGGAAACGCGCCAGGTCCAGCAGCATGCCGGCCGCCTTGTCGGCGTACGATCCGGTGCCGGTGACCTGGTAGGCCAGCGCGAGCGCCCGGACCGCGGCCGAGAAGCGGTTGATGTAGGCTGCCGCGCCGGCCTTGCTGATCCCTTCGTCTCCCTGGATGATCTTCTTGCACGAGGGACAGGTGTGCCGGTCGAAGTCGCCTTGCTCCACCGGTCTGAGCCAGACGCCGCAGTCGTTGCAGCGGTAGGACTGATCGAACCCGGAGGGCAGCAGGCGCTCGGGCGGCAGCGGCCAGGACTTGCCCAGGGCCGCATCGGCGCTCCCGACGACTCCGACCCTCCAGGCGTCGACCCCGCCGTGCAGCGGTTTCCACGCCTCCAACGCCGCCTGCAACTCGGTCGGCGCCATGGGCGCACGGGTGAACGCGGGGACGGCGGCCCACATCGGCCAGGGCCGGTAGCCCATCAGGGGGATCGCGTCCGAGTCGGGCGCGTCTTCCAGCGAGACCTCGGGCAGGCACGACTCGGAATAGAGCGGGGGGAGGGTCATCGCGAGCGGTCGCGGCATGAACACGCGGACCGGCACGCCTTTGGTCTCTCTCTTTCCGAGTTGAACCTTCGCCGGCGCCTCGACCTGGAAATGCCGCAGCGTGCGCCGGGAGTCGGCGTTCAGCAGGGCCGTCAGCGGCGAGTCCGTCCGGTTCTCCACGTGGAGCGTGTAGAGGTAGGCGATTTCACTCGAGTTGTCGACGATCTCGGCGCCGACCAGATCGAAGGAGACGTGCAGTCTGCGGCGCACGAAACGGAGGTTCCGGATGCGCGCCTTGCGCCATTCCGCCTCGCCGGGGAAGCCGATGCGCCGCGCGCCCAGCGACAGGTGCAGTTCGTGCCCAGGAGCGGTCAGTTTCTTTGCATAGTCGCGCAGCCAGACGCCGTCGTCGTCGACCGCGGTCTCGTAGCGCACCGCGGACCACTCGCCGACCCGCTGCGGGAACTTCGCGTACCAGCTAGCGACGGCGTCCTCGGCGGGATGCCGCGTGAGCACGGTGTGCAGGGAGACCTGCGAGCCGAGCGGCATGAGGTCGTAGCGGATCTCGTCGTACTTGGCGGGATCGATCGCGAGCGGGATCCGGATCGTCTTACCGAGTCCGTCCGGCAGGCTCCACTCGCATGTGGTATCGTCGAGCGGGACGATTTCGATCCCTTCGGCAGGCTTATGGCGCATCAGGTCGACTCGGACCACCCGATCGGCCGCGTCGTCGCCGGCGGCGCGTACACCCATCGCTCCAACCGAAGCCAGCACGAGGGCAATCACATATCCCTTTTTCATCCGCATCCCACCCTTTCGAAGGAAACACCCGCTTTTCAGACATCCTCGCGCCGTTTCTACAGAAACCGGTCCGACGGAACGCTGCATAGGCGGGCAAAGTAGCCGATGCGGTGCGGCGATGTCAAGGTGAACGGCGGAAAGATGCCGGGCGCGCGCTCAGCGCCGCCGCGGCAGGTGGATGCAGGTGCCGTGGACGCCGTGCGCCGCCTCCATCCAGGCCTCCGCCAGGGTGGGGTGGCAGTGAATGGTGCGGCCGAGTTCCTCGGCGGTGAGCTGGTTGCGCACGGCGGATGCCGCTTCGGCGATCAGCTCGGTGGCGTGGGGCCCGACGGCCTGGGCGCCCAGCAGCTGGCCAGTCACGGGGTCGGCGATCCATTTGACGAAACCGTCGGTGTCGCCCGCCGCCATCGCCTTGCCCAGCGCGGCGAAGGGGAAGACGCCGGTGACAACCGCGCGTCCCTGTTTCTTCGCCTCGCCCTCCGAGAGGCCGGCCAGTCCGATCTCGGGCAGGGTGAAGATGCAGGAGGGGCAGACCGTTTCGGCTGCGGTCCTGCGGCCGGCGGCGTTCTCGGCCGCGACGATCCCCTGCGAGGTGGCGGCGTGGGCGAGTTGGATGCTGCCCGCGGTGATGTCGCCCACGGCGAAGACCGAGGCGACGGCGGTGCGGCAATGGCGGTCGACCGGGATCTGGCCGCGCTCGTCGAGCCGCACGCCGGCGCGGCCGAGTTCGAGCGCGGCGAGGTCGGGTTTGCGGCCGACGGCGACAAGCAGGCAATCGCCTTTGACCGTGCGGTCTTTGTAGACGCCGCTCACGCCGTCGCCGTCGGCGGCGATGCCGGTCAGCGGGGCGCCGGTGAGGATCGTGATTCCCATCGCCTCCATGCGGCGGCGCAGCACGCGGCGGACGTCGGCGTCGAGGACCATCAGGATGTCGTCCAGCATCTCGACGATGGTGACGGAAGTCCCGAGGGCGGCGGCCATGCAGGCGAATTCGCAGCCGATCACGCCGCCGCCGAGGACGAGCAGCGAGCGCGGCAGCTCGGTGCGGTCGAGAAAGGCGCGGCTCTCCACGACGCGCGGATGCTTCGGCAGGAAGCCCGGCATGGCCGAGACGCTGCCGGCGGCGACGATGACGGCGGGGGCCTCGAGCCAGGAGACGGCGCCGGCGGCGGCGACGACCGAGACGCGGCGGGCGTCCTCGAAGCGCGCCGTGCCGCGGAAGACGGTCACACCCGCGGCCTTCAGCAACCCCTCGACGCCCTTGGTCAGGCGGCCGACGATCTCGTTCTTGCGGCCGACCATTTTGGCGTAGTCGAACGCGACCCCCTTGGCGGTGACGCCGAAGGCGTCGCCGGAGACGGCGTGGGCGTAGCGCTCAGCCGAGGCGATCAGCGCCTTTGTCGGGATGCAGCCCCAGTTCAGGCACGTGCCGCCGAAGCACTCCTTTTCGACGATGGCGGTCCGCTTGCCCAGTTGCGCGGCGCGGATGGCCGCCGGGTACCCGCCGGGGCCGGCGCCGATGACGATGACATCAAACGTTTCCATAATAACTCCCTGCCTTTGCAGGGTCGAATAGTAAGAAAAAGGCGGACGGCATGGCAAGTAAAACCCAGGCGACAGCGATCCGGCAGTGACGGGGGTGCGGCGGTGATGGAGCGAGGCGGAAAGGAAGCGGATGCCGCCGCCGGGTGTGAACCGCCAAGACGCAGAGATCGCCAAGGCTCATGCCGACGCATGTATCTCACACAAAGAGCAGGAGGCGGAGGTCAGGCTGTTGCAGGCTTCGATGCGGGTGGGAATACTCGCGTTGCCGGTGAGGGTGAAGGCAAACTCGCCGGAGGTGAAGCGTGGCGGGGACGCCGGGCCGAAGGGGACACAAGGTATTCGATCAGTGTAGGCGCTGCGGGACCACGCCGACACCAGCGCCAGCCAGTGGGGCCGACGTTGCACGGCGGCCGATTGCCGCGCAACGCTCGGTCCCCATGCCAGAATGTCACGACTTATCGTTTGATAAACGCCAAGAAGTCGTTACGCTATGGGACTGAACAGGCGAGAAAGAGGTTACAATGCCCGGAAGACCCTCTCCTGTGGGAGTACGAGAATGCGGTCGGCAGAATCGGTCGGGACGATCCGCTCGTGCCTCCGCATCCGGTCATCGAACGGTTTGCCGCGCTATTGAGGACCGAATGGCAACGGACTCTGGCGATCGTCGAAGAGGCCCGCCGGCGCGAAGCCGAACGGCAGGCCAAAATAAAGTGACGTTCTCAGTGGTAGGGG
>CAYVKQ010000200.1:3035-5970 GCA_964451945.1 uncultured Lentisphaerales bacterium | reverse complement strand
GATGCCAGGGTTCAGGCTGAAAACATCCCCTGAACCCTTCGCTTGCACAAACCGGAGGTTTTGCAGGCGCCTCAGCTGACGTTAGGTTGCCAACGGAGGGTGCGTGGTGCGGAGGACGACATCTTTGTCACGCGGGGGGCGGCGGATCCTCGGGCTGCTGTGCCTGTGCGCCGTCTGCGGCGCCTTCTCCGCCGCGGGGCAGATCCAGTCGACGGTCCGCGAGCTGCGCGAGGCGGCCTTCAAGAATTTCACCATGGGCGAGTTCGAGGCGGCGATCCCCGACTTCCAGATGCTCGTGGAGACGCTGAAGGACGTCAAGACATCGCAGGGGCTGGCGGATCTGGAGCCGGTCTACTACAACCTCGCCGTCTGCCACTTCCTCACCGGCCAGTTCGCCCAGTCCGAGACCGCCTTCGTCGCCTACTGCAAGAAGTACCCCCGCGGCGCGCGCCTCTCCGAGGCGTTCGTCTACATCGCCGACAGCCTCCGCTTCGCCTCCAAGAACGAGGCGGCGATCAAGGCCTACAAGATGGCCCTGGCCAAGTTCGCCTACGGCCCCGATCTGCGGACCGACATCCACGCCTCGATCGCCCGCTGCCATCTGGCGATGGACGACTGGGCCTCGGCGCGCGAGCCGCTGCGCGAGGCGTTCCTCAGCGCGCCCGACTTCCTGCGGCGCAACCGGGCGGCGACGCTGCTGGCGACCTCCTACTTCAAGACGCTCACCCTCGACAGCCTCTATCCCATGATTCCGTTCCTGCTGCGGCGGGACTCCCACGCCTCGCGCTCGATCGCCTTCAACCTCTCGGCGCTCGAGGCGGGCGACGAGCTGTTCGGCGACGAACGCTACCGCGAGGCCTTCTGGATCTTCCGCCTGGTGTTCCCCTACGAGGAGGTGCAGCGCCGCAGCGAGGCCCACCTGGAGTACCTGAAGCGCCTGGCCGACTACGAGAAGCGCTACCTCACCGACCCGCGGCGCCTGATGCGCATCATGGAGTGGATCGGCGACACCGAGTTCGAGCTGAAGGCCCTCGGCGAGATCGAGAACTACGACCAGGACCTCTTCTACCGCATCGCCCGCGGCTACATGGAGGCGATGCGCTACCGCGAGGCGTGCGAAGGGTTCCTCCACCTGCACGGCGTCGCCGGCAAGGAGCGCGCCGAGGAGTCGCTCTACCTCGCCTTCGTCTGCGCCTCGCGCGTCGAGCCGCCCGACCGCTGCTACGCCATCGCGCGGCAGTACATGGACACCTATCCGGGCGGGACCTACTACGACGACCTCACCTTGCTCACCGGGCAGATGTACTCCCGGGAGAAGCGCTGGACCGAGGCAATCCGCCACTTCAGCGAAGTGCTGCAGGTGCGGCCGCAGCACCAGATGGCCGCGGAGTGCCTCTTCCTCCTCGGCTACGCGCACTTCATGGAGGAGCAGTACGAGCAGGCGACGGTCCGCTTCCGCGAGCTGCGCCAGCGCTTCCCCGGCTGGGAGCAGCTCGACGCCGCGGTCTACTGGACGGCGATGTCGCTGATGTTCGCCACCGACTTCGAAGCGGCCGAGAAGGACTTCACGCTGCTGCTGCAGAACGCGGGCGCGTCGGACTACGCCGAGGACGGCGCCTACCGGCGGGCCGTCTGCAACTACGCCCTGGGGCAGTACGAGCTGGCCGACGAGCGCCTCGTGGCGTTTCTGCAGCGCTACCCCGAAGGGAAACTCCGCTTCGAGGCGCACCTGGTCCGCGGCGACGTGGCGGGGGCGGTCGGGCGGCTCGACGACGCGGTCGCCTTCTACCAGGCGGCGCTCGCCGCCCCGGACGAGCTGATGAACATCGAGTTCTACAACCACTGCGCCTTCCAGGCGGGGCAGATCCTCTACGACAGCGGGAAGTTCGAGGAGGTCCGCACCCACTTCGCCGGCTACATCCGCCGCAACCGCGAGGGGTCGAACGTGCCGCTGGCGGTCTACTGGACCGGCAAGGCGCTCTTCAACCTCGGCGAGCAGGTCGGGGCGGTCCGCTACTACCGCGACGCCGTGGCGGCGTACGGCACCGACCGCAAGGCGATGGGGGTCGACCTGATCCTCGACGAGTGGGTGGCGACCACGCGGCGCCTCTCGTCCAACGACGTCGCCAACGCCTGGGAGGAGATGGAGGCGGCGTGGAAGCGGGCCGCCGCCGGCAACGACCCCGTGGGGCGGCTGCGCTACCAGCGGGTGCTGCTCTACCGGCCGGGGATCACCCCCAGCGTCTACAACAACCTCCTCTCGGGGCTGCTGCAGCCCGAGAACCTCGCGCACGCCAGCCCGGCGGTGATGGAGACGATGCTCGACGGCGCGCTGTCAAGGGGACAGACCAACCTGGCGGCGCGGGTGGCGGGGGCGGTCATCGCCGACTACACCGAGACCGACATCGCCCTCGACGCGCGGATGCTCCTGGCGCGGATCGCCGTCGACCAGGCGCGCGGCACCACGGCTGAAGAGGCCAAGGCGCTGCTCGACGCCGCGGTGGCGCACCTCAACGTCATCCGCACCGTCTTCGCCACCAGCGGCGAGGCGGCCGAGGCGCTGCTGCTGCTCGGCGCGATCCACCGCGACAGGCGCGCGTTCGACGAGGCGCAGAGCTGTTTCGAGGCGGTGCTCGGGGTCAAGGGGTGGCGCGCGGCCTGGCCCGAGGCGCTCCACGGACTGGGGCTCTGCGCCGAAGCGCGCAAGGAATGGCTCAAGGCGACCGCCTACTACGAGCGGATCTACGTCATGTACAGCGGCCACCGGGCGTGGACGGCAAAGGCCTACCTGCGGCGCGCCGAATGCCTGGTCCGTTCCTACCAGGACAAGCAGGCGCGCGAAACACTGGCCGAGATGCTGGCGCAGGAGGACCTGCAGCCGTATCCCGAATACGCCGAGGCCGCGGCGCTGCGCGACAAACTGGAGGGCCGGGGC
>CAYVKQ010000200.1:0-2935 GCA_964451945.1 uncultured Lentisphaerales bacterium | reverse complement strand
GCGCGCAGACCGCCGCGCCGCGGCCGCAGAGCCTGCCGCCGGTCAAGGCGCGCCTGCTGCTGCGCGAGGGCGGCGCCGACACCAGGATCAACCGTGAGGTGACGCTCCTCGGCCGGACGTCCGACGCGCTCCTGGCGCAGGCGGTGTCGGGGGGGAGCGCCCCCGCGCTCATCGCCAGGGAGCGGGTTCTCCGCTGCGCCTTCGAGCCCGAATACGACCGGTCGGGGCTGATCAAGGCGCTGCAGGGCAACGACTGGGCGGCGGCCGTCCGGACCCTTGCGCCGGCGCTGCGGCCGGCCCTGCCATACCTCGACCTGCCCGAAAACGACGTCTTCGACCTGGCCATGGACCTCGGCACGTACATGACCAGCTCGGCCGCTTCCGAGCTGCGGGCGGCGGCCGACGACGGCGCGCGGACGCGGGCGCTGAAGCAGTTCGAGGCGGCGGTCGAGATTTTCCGCACCGCCGCGCGCGCCGACTGGGCCCCCTTCGCCCCGGTGGCGATCCTCAAGGGATGTCTGGCCCAGCTGGCCATGGGCAGGGACGAAGCGGCCGCCAACAGCCTCGAACGGGTGGCGCCGCCCGAGACCGACGAGGCGACCTACGGCCACTACTGGCTGGTGAAGGGCGAGCTGCTGCGGCGCGCCGGCAAACCGCGCGAAGCGCTCGAGGCGGTGGTCAAGTCGATCGTCTTCGCCGACAAGGACGTCGAGACCTTCCCTTCGTCGCTCCTCCTCTCGGCCGACTGCTACACGGCGCTGGGCGAACACCACCGGGCGCGCGACGTCTACTACGAGGTCGCGGTCCTCTTCACCGGCACCGACTGGGAGCGGAACGCCCTGGCCGGCCTGAAGACGGTCATGGATGGCAAGCGGACGCTGGAAGAGGAGAAGAAGCCGCTGGAATACGTGTTTTTCAATGTGAGCGACGACATGAATGAACTCGCCGAGGCGTTGCTCAAGGAGAAGGGGCTCGGCGCGAAGTAGGAGACTTCAATGAACGCAGGAAATCGGATCAAGGGTGTGGTGACGACGGCCGCGGCGGCGTTGGCGGCGCTGGCGGCGCAGGCGCAGACGGGCGCGGGCGCCCCCGGCGCCGAAGCGGGCGGCAAGACGCTGGTCGAGATGTGGAAGGTCGGCGGGCCGGTCATGTGGCCGATCGGCCTCTGCTCCGTCGTGGGCGTCGGGCTCGCCGTCTACTGCGCGCTCCAGTACCGCCTGGAGAAAATGGCGCGCCCCGACATCCAGACCCAGCTGCGCAAGGCGGTCGGGCGGCTCGACTACAAGGCGGCGCAGGCCCTGTGCGCCAGCGCCCCCTGCATGCTCACCTCCATCCTCGCGGCCGGCCTGGCGCGCATCGGCGGCAGCGCCGGCGAGGCCGACGCCTCCTCCTTCGAGAAGGCGATGGAGGAGGCCTCCGTCGAGGAGGTCACCGAGTGGCAGAAGCCGCTGGGGCACCTGTCGCTGGTGGCGCAGATCGCCCCCATGCTGGGGCTGCTCGGCACCGTCACCGGCATGATCGGCGCCTTCGACAAGATCGGCATGGGCGCCATGGGGTCGCCCGAGAAACTGGCGGCGAACATCGGCGAGGCGATGCTCACCACGGCGGCGGGGCTGATCGTGGCCATCCCCTCGATGTTCATCTACTTCTTCTTCAAGGCGAAGTTCACCGGCAACGTCGCCAAGATCTCGCGCCTGCTCGGCAACCTCAGCCACCACCTGAACGAGGCGCTGAAGGTCGGCGGCATCGTCGAGGAGGAGGCCCCCGCCGCCGCGCCCGCGGCGGTCCCGGTCCAGAGCGGCACAACACTGTGAGGTCGCCGCGCGGCGGCGGCGCGCGGCATCAAGTGGGTGGGGAGCAAGAGAAGCTTTCCCTTGCACGCGAGGTGGAGCATGCGCATCCGGCTTGACGAAAAAGAGGAAACCAAGGTGCAGATGGCGCCCATGATCGACATGGTCTTCCTGCTGATCATCTTCTTCATGACCGCCTCGCACCTGAGCGCGTACAAGAGCAAGACACTCGACATCCCGGTCGCGACCCACGGCGTCCTGCCCAAGGAGCGCCCCGACCGCTGGACGGTGAACATCGAGGCCGACGGCACGGTCTTCAGCGGCCAGGAACCGGTCGCGGTAGACGCGCTCAAACGCCTCGTCGCCGAGCGGCTCAAGGAGGATCCCGGCCTCAAGGTCTACCTCCGCGCCGACAAGAAGACGCCGCACCGCGAGGTCAAATCGGTCATGACGGCCATGGCCGAGGCGGGTGTGGGCGACTTCATCTTCGGCGTCTTCACGCCCGGCGAGGGCGGGGAGGCAGTCCCATGAGGGTGATGCCTCCCGAGCAGACCGAACCGGAACTGGACATGGCGCCGCTGATCGACATGACCTTTCTCCTGCTCATCTACTTCATCTGCACCTGCACGCTGATCATGCCCGAGGCCGATCTGGGGATCCGCCTTCCCGGGATGGTGGCGCAGGCCGTCTCGGTCGACATGCCCGACGAGCAGATGATCGAGGTGCGCGAAAACGGCGAGGTGCTGCTGAACGACCGTGTCTTCGACTCGGCCGATTCGGCCGACCTCCCCGAGCTGGTGGCCACGCTCACCCGCTACCGGCTGAGCGCCACGGCGGCCGGCGGCAAGGCGCTGATCACCATCATGGCCGACGGCGACGTGCCGCACCAGCGGGTGATCGACGTGATGAACGCCTGCGCGGCGGCGAAGCTCAAGGATGTCTCGTTCTCCGGCTCCGCCGAGTAAACCGAGGGAGTCTGGCATGCGGTTCTGGCAAAAACTGATGCGGTGGTTCAATCCCGGCGAGGCGGTCTCGGCGCGCAGGCGGATGCTGCGCCTGGTGCTGCTGGCCAGCCTCGGGATCCACGCCCTGGCGGGACTGATTTTCGGCGGCGTCGTGCTGGTGCAGGCGATGACCCGCGAGCA
>CAYVKQ010000199.1:0-5985 GCA_964451945.1 uncultured Lentisphaerales bacterium | reverse complement strand
TCGACACGGGTCAGCAGGGTCGCATCGTAGGAGTTCTGGAACAGGAACTGGAAATCCTCGGCATTCAGCAGGTCGCGCTGGAAACCGCTTCCCTCCAGGCCCGGCGCGCCGCCCGCGCCGAACTGGTCAAAGCGCGGCAGGATGTCGATACGGATCGTTTGTGCGATGTGTTTGGGCTTCATGATGGTTGCGGATGATACAAAAAGGGTCCTGTCATTGCCAAGCTACCACTTCGACGAGATCGTCGCTCGCCACCGTTCCCGGCGGCTGGATCACGACGTCGGTGAAGAAAATCGACCAGTTGCCGCTCTCCTTGAACGAGCCGACGCTGATGACGCAGCCGGTGATGTCGCCGGTGCCGGAGTTGGTCACCGTCCCCGCCAGCGCCGCCACCAGGCCGGTAGCCGAGGCCGTGCCGCCCAGCTTGACCGAACCGGTGAGGCTCACCAGCGCCGGGTAGGTCCCGGGCTGCAGCAGGGTCGTCGATCCCGTCATCTTGATGTCGCCCTCGGCGATGACGCAGCACTGGAAGGTGTCGTTGCCGCTGATGTTTACGTCGCCGGGGCAGTAGACGATGGTGTTAGCCGGGTAGCTCGACCACGCACGTCCGTCGTACGTGACGGCGTGTTCGAGAAACTTGTCGATATCCAGAACTTTGTCCCAATCGACCTCGTAGCGCGCGGGGTCATCCTCGATCTCTCCGCCGACGCCTCCCTCCTTCCCTGAAAACGACGGCGTATAGAGCGAACCGGTGATGGTGGCACTGTTGCCGTTGATGCGGATGGAAACCGGGCTGGCGGCGTCGCCGCCGATGTAGATCGACCCGGCCAGGGTGATTGCGCCGCCGCTGGTGATGGCATTGCGCAGCACGGTCTCCAGGTCGGGATTGGGGGTTTCGTTGACGAGGTGGCGGTGACGCACGACCAGGGCTTCCGTCGCTTCGGCGATGCCGCAGCGGCCGACGCTGGTGAGGCGGAGGTGGCGGATGCTCGAGTTCGTGGTGGCCGCGCCGATCTCCTCGATCGTGACGGCGTAGGTGCCGCCGTGGAACGCCGTGGCGGTGCCGACATAGGCGGCGACGCTGGCGATGTTGCCGCGGATGTCGTTGAAGGCGGCGTTGAGTCCCGACTCGGCGATCGCCTTGGCCTTCAGGAAATCGCGCATGCGGCGGGCGGCATGCATCTGCTGCCGGCCGAAGGCGAGCACGCCCGACGCGACGCCCACCATCACCAGCAGAAACGAAAGCGCCACGATCAGGGCAACCCCCTCGCGTCCCGTTTTCTTCATTTTGGCTGTCATGCTTCCCCCTTTCCGGCAATTGCCTGGATCCTGGCACCTCACTTGCCGGTATTTCGCGGCTCCACCTCAGCCACCATGGACGATGTCAGCCGCTCGGTTTTGAAATTGAAGGTCGTGACATCGCGGAACAAGGTCAGGTCGACCCGCACCGAGCGGACCAGCTCGCGGCCGTCGACCAGCACCTCGAACGCGCCGCGGTCGGATCCTTTGTAGAGAACTCCGCCGAGGTTGACGAAGGCGGAGTCGGCGGCCCAGCGGAGCCGCAACTGGCGCAGGGCGGGCGTCCGGGAGGCGTTGGCGTCGCTGGTCAGCCGCGCACGGAATTGCACGTACCGGCCGACCGATTCGAGCGCCGGCGCCATCCCCGAAGTGACCGCGGACCACGAGACGTCGTCCAGACCGGATGCACTCCCCGAACGCAGCCAAACCGACAGACCCGTTCCCGACGGCGTGTCGGCGGTCCAGGTCAGATCGTCGAAGTCGGGCGTCTCCGAGGCCGTGTCGTAGACCTGCGACACGAAGGCACCGACCGGCGCGTAGGAGGTGATCAGGCGTTCGAGCCCGACCACCCGGTTTTGGTTGGTGTAGGTGCCGGAAGGCCAGTCGGCGGCCAGCGCCGCCCGGGCCAGCGCCACGTCGTTGGTCAATTGCGGACGGACCTGGGTGTAGGGGGCGGCGACGTCGGCGGGGTGCGGCCACATGGCCGCGAAGTAAAAAGGACTCAGGTACTGAATATAGACGCCCGGCTTCAGCCAGTAGCTCAGCACGTACCGTTTCTCGGTCGAGATTTCGCAACTGCCGGCGCCGACGTACCAGCCATGGACCTTGTTGTTGCTCACTTGCTGCAGGAAGATGTTGCGCGCGGTGCCGGAGATGATCTGGCCCGCGGCGTCGGTCTCCGCAAGGACCGCGTAGCTGTCGACGATGACTCGCCAGATGTCGTTGTACACGCTGAGCTCCAAACAACGGCTCTCGGCAGTGCGCGCCTCGGCCGACGATTCCGCCGCGGGGACCCGCCGCAGCGCCCCGGAGAGGACGAGCGGGCCGGCGTCGGCGACGTCGATCCCCTCGATCGGCACCCGGACCAGGACGCCGCCCGCGCCATAGGGCAGGACGGCCCAGGTTGCGTTCTCGTCCGCGACGCGGGTGCGGCGCTCGGCGGTCCAGGCGTCGCCCTTGCCGCCCAGGATCACGGCGTAGTCGAGCGTCGCGCCGATCGCCTCAGAAGTGGTGTTGCTGTGAATCGCGCCGGCGCTGCGGAAGTTCGACTCCAGCCACAGATCATTGTGGAAATCGAGCGACAGGCTGTCGCCGACCGCGGTCGCCGGCAGGTCGAGATAGTTGTTGCCGCTGCAGACTCCGGGGATCGTGGTGGTGACACTCGACGCGGGGGTCGCGGCGGAAACCGTCAGCTCCTCGGCCTCCAGATCCCCACCACTGCGGGTCGGCGCCAGGGTGTCGAGCGCCAGACGGTAGAGGCTGGTGCCGTTGGCGCTGTTTTTATCGGTCACACGAAAGGTGATCGTGTGCGC
This sequence comes from uncultured Lentisphaerales bacterium, assembly GCA_964451945.1. Taxonomy (GTDB): domain Bacteria; phylum Verrucomicrobiota; class Kiritimatiellia; order RFP12; family JAAYNR01; genus JAAYNR01. The sequence goes on along the minus strand of CAYVKQ010000199.1, from coordinate 3,154 downwards.
GCCCGGCTCCAGCACCATGCCGCCGAGAGCAACCGGCACCCGCTCCTCCACCGGACTGTAGCCGTCGAAGGAAGTGCTCTGCGAGGAGAGTTCCCACTGGAAGAAGTTGCTGAAGATGCGCGTGGTCCGCTGGTACGGCTCCAGTTCATAGTTGGCGCCGTGGTCCTCCTGCTCCACCACCCGCCGCAGCTGCTCGGCGCGCTGCGCCTCGGTCAGGGAGCGGTTCCGCGGATGGAACGTGGTGCGCAGCAACTGGTGCGGCGAGGTCGCCAGCACGTGGTAGATCACGGTCTGAGCCCAGAGCACATTGGTGCCGCCAGTGTCGAGGTCGACCATCCCGTCGCCGTCGCCGTCGAGCGCGGCGGGGAAACTGACCGCGCGGTAGGGGGGGCTGCCGGCCGGGTAGAAGACAACCTGGTCGATCGTGGTGAGGCGCAACCCCTGGCGCAGGGTCTCGATCGCCTTGCGCACGTCCATGTCGAGCATCGCGACGTGGGAGCTGCGCCGCTCCCCATGCACCAGCTGCAGGTAACCGGCCGTCGCCATCGCCATCATCACGGCCAGGATCGACAACGCCACGAGCAACTCGATGACGGTCACACCCGCTCTGGTTCTATGCAACGCCATAGCCGCATGCCCCTGTACGCCCGTTCAATACGATGTGTACGCCATTGCAACCTGCTGTTGCTCCCCGAGGAACACGCCGCGGCGGCGGTCCAGAATCTCAACCGTCACCGTTACGGTCGTCAGCCCCGCCGCCGGACTGTCCGGCTGCACCGCCACCGAACGGCGGAACTGCCCGTCGGCGGCCGCGTTGCCCTGCTGGTCGACCCGCCGGTTCGATTCGGCCAGCAGCGGCAGCAGCCCGACATCCAGATTGCGCGCCCGCTCCAGTGTCGCCAGCGCGATAGTCGTCGCCACGTAATGGTCGCGGCCGCGGCGCACGGCGTAGCTCGCCTGAATGACCAGCGGCGAAGCCGAAGCGAGCCCCAACGACACGATCATCACCGCGACCAGGGTCTCGGTCACGCCGAACCCGCTCCGCCGACCGTGTTGTATGGAGAATCTCATGCATTTGATTAATGCAGATATTATGCCAGAGAGTCCGGCGAGAATTCCGCTGGCTTTTGGCACTGCTTCTGCTAAACTCATACCTATGGATTTTTCCGTTGTCAAATCGGCGTTCGGGTTCGGCGGAGCCCCGAAAGATGTCGTGGGGATCGACTTCGGCGCCAGCGGCGTGCGTGCTGTGCGCATCTCCCGCACCGGGGAGGGGGCCGCGGTGACGCAGGCGTGGGAAGCCGCTGCACCGGTTCCCGACCCGCTTCCTCTGCCGCGCGCCTTGCGGGCGCGGGCGGGCGCGGTGGCCGTTTCCCATCCCGACGCCGTCGCCAAACTCCTCTCCATTCCCCGGCCGGCCAACAAGCTCGACGATGTCCCTTTCGCCGACCTTCTGGGGCTTGGCGACCCGCAGGCATTCCGCTTGGCCATGGAGATACAGGATTCGTCGGCGGCCGAAACCCACGCACTGCTCGCCGCCATTCCCGAAGCCGCGGTCGGCGCCGCGCTCCATCCCTTCGCGCAGGGGTTCCCCGCCCCCCAGTCGCTGGAGCTCTCGGGTCTGGCCGCCGTCCATGGCATCCTGCTGGGGAATCCCGCCTTCGGTGAACAGAACCTCATCCTGCTCGACCTCGGCGGCGAGATCGCCACGGTTGCCATCACGATCCCAAAACGGCTCGCATTTATGCGACAATTTCGCATCGGTGCGAATACGATCTTGAGAAAACTGGGGGAGAGCCTGGGGATGGACGCCGACACGGCGCGCGACGCCGTGGGCGACGGCGTGGTCGACGCCTCCGACCAGGTCCGGACCGCCTTCGAGCCCCTGGCCCGCCAGATCATCCTCGGCCGTGATTTCGTCGCCCGCCGCCACAACGCCCGAGCCTCGAACCTGTATGTGAGCGGCGGCCTCTTCCAGGCACCGTTCTGGCTCGGTCCGCTGCAGACTGCCCTGGCCGTCGAAGCGGCGATCTGGAACCCGCTTGCCGCGCTGCCGGCCGCGCCCGGCGCGCTCTCCCCGGAAATGACCGCCCGCGGCTGCCGTTTCGCCGCCGCGGCGGGCGCCGCCCTGGCCGCCCTTCAGGAGACCCCTCCATCATGAACCTGCGCGTGGATCTGCTTTCAGCCGGCGAACGGCGCAACAGCAGCGTCGTCACCCCCCGCTTCATCGCGGGCCTCGGCGGTTCGCTCGCCGCCCTCGCCCTGGCCACGATTCTGGGCGGTGCCCTTGTCTCGGCCAGACGCCAGGCCGCCGGCGTCGAAACCGAGCAGTGGGCCTGGGACCGCGTGCAGGAGACATACGCGCAGTCGAAGGCCCTCTCCGCGCGCCGCCGGCAGGCCGAGACCTTCTTCGCCGACCTTCAGGTCTGGAGCGAGGCGCGCCGAGAGTGGCACGAAACCCTCTCGGAGCTGGCCGCCGCCGTTCCCGGGACCCTGCAGCTCACCGAGATCAAGCTGACGCGCACGACGGTGATCCCGCCCGCGCCGGTGCCGAAGGTCAGGCGACCGGGCGAGCGTAAGCCGCCGCCCCCCCCGCCCCCGCCCCCTCCGCATCTTGCCACCGACCTGCAGCTGACCGGCAGGACGTCGAGCCCCACGGCCAATGCCGATGTCGCCTATCTGCGCGACGCCTTCGCCTCGCACCCGCTGAGCAACGGCGTCTCCTCGGCCGTCATCCCGCCGGGCGCTTTCCGGCAGGACCCCTCCCCGCGCGCCGCGCCGGCCGACCGTATTTTCGAGATTGTCTGCACCTACGAACAGAAGACCCTCTGATGAAAAAGCTTTTATCAAAAAAAGAGGCGCAACAACTGGCCGCGGTCGCACTCGTCGCGGGTATCGCCCTGGTCTACGGGATCTGGACGTTCGCGGTCGTCCCCATGCGGCGGGCGGCGCGTGATCGCTGCGCCAAGTACACCGACCTGGCCGGCAAGAATCTCAAGGCCCAGGAGGCTGTGGCCGCGATCCCGGACCACGAGGCGGCCCTCGCTGCGATGAACGCCGATCTGGACCGCATCGTCCGCGACTACGCCATCCGCCCGATTCTCGGATCCTCCTATCAGCTCGGGCTGCGGCAGCGGCTCGACCCGCTGGCGCA
>CAYVKQ010000198.1:0-5999 GCA_964451945.1 uncultured Lentisphaerales bacterium | reverse complement strand
CGCACGGCGTTGAAGTTGTGTCGTTTGAGCAGCTCGATGTCGCGGATCATCGCCTCCAGCGGCACGGCACGCCCGAAATCGGGATGGTGCTCGTGGCGGTTGGCGCCGCGGAACAGCACCTTGCGGCCGTTGACGCAGAGCACCGAGTCGATGATCTCGACCTTGCGGAATCCCACCTGGAGCGGCACGGCCATTTGCTCGCGTCCCGCCGCGTCGGCCAGCGACACCGCGAGCTTGTAGAGCGCGGGCGATTCGGCCGTCCACTTGCGCGGCGCCGCGACGGCGGCGCTCAGGCTCACCGTGGCGCGGCCGCCGGCTGCGAGGCTGACGGCGGTCTTGCAGGTGGCGACCACCGTCCCCGCCTCGTCGCGCAGCACGGCGGAGAGGGTGGCGCCCTTCACCGCCGCCGCCGTCAGGTTGGCCACCTCGGCGGTGACCGTCAGCTCGGCGTCGGTGTAGGACTTGTCGAGGTCGGTGACGACCGCGGCGTCGGCGATCTGCAACTGCGGAAAGGCGACCAGCGAGACCTCGCGGAAAATACCCGAGAGCCACCACATGTCCTGGTCCTCGAGATAGCTTCCGGCCGACCACTGGTACACGCGCACGGCCAGCACGTTCTCTCCCGGATGCACCGCCGCCGAGATATCGAATTCGTGCGGCAGGCGGCTACCCATGCCCATGCCGACGCTTACGCCGTTCACGTACGCCTCGAAACAGGAATCGACGCCGTCGAAACGGAGACGGATCTGATGCTTCGCCCAGTCCTTCGGCACCATAAAGACGCGGCGGTAGCTGCCGGTCGGGTTCTCGTCGGGGACGAACGGGGGGTTGAGCGGAAAGGGGTACACGACATTGGTGTAGTGCGGCCGTCCGTAGCCATGCATCTGCCACGAGGAGGGGACGGGCAGCAGGTCCCACGCCGTGTCGTCGTAGTCGGGGCGCGCAAACTCCGCGGGCGCGGTGGTCGGGTCGGTCGCATAGTGAAAACGCCACGAACCGTTCAGCGAATGGACCAGATCCGATTCACCAGGCGCGAGGAACGCCGCCCACTCGCCCTCCCGGAAAGGGGTGAACCACGCTCGCGGCGGCAGGCGGTTTACGCCGAAATTGTTCTGCATCTCCCATGGTTTTCTCATCTCTGTCCACTCTCCCATTGAACGTTCAGAACAAGCGCTTGATCACTCCAAGAATCCCCTGTTTCCACGGCACCCGGTGCGAGATGCCGGCCGCCGATCGGAAGTTCTCCACGTTGGCCAGGTACCATTCGTAGTTGCGCACCAGGGCATCGCGGTTGGAAAAGACCGGAGCGAACCCCAACCGCTGCTCGGCCTTCTCGATGCTGACGAACGAGTCCTCGCACGCGGTCTCGTAGACCCACTTGTACAGCGGTGAAAGACGGAGCCACTCCAGCACCCGCAGCGCCCAGATCACGGGACGCGCGGGAAAGCCAATGATCCGCTTGCCGAAGCCCGCGCGGTCGAGGACCGCCTGGTAGTCCTCCTTCATCGTGGCGAACACCTTGGCGCCGATGTTGTAGGTATCGTTGGCGACGGCGGCATCGACGGTCAGGCTGAGCCAGATCGCCGCGCAGAGGTCGAACACATCGAGCAATTGGTAGCGGTTGCGGCCGCTGCCGATCATCGGGAAATTGCGTCCGTCGCGCGCCCAGTCGTACAGCAGGGCGAAGACACCGAGCCGTTCGGGGCCGATGAACGACTTGGGGCGCAGGATCGGCACGCACAGGCCGCGCGCGCGGGCTTCGAGGCATGCCTCCTCGGCGGCGATCTTGGCGCGCCCGTAGGGACCGACTCCCTGCAGCGGATCGCTTTCGCGCAGCGGGTGGTGGTCGGGGATGCCGTAGACGGCGGTGCTGGAAACGTGCACGAACCGGGAGACCCCCGCCGCGAGGGCCGCATCGAGCAGGTTGCGCGTGCCGTCGATGTCGGTGGAGAGGATGTCCGCCTCGCTGTACAGCGGCAGCGCCGCCGCAGTGTGGACCACCCAGGTCACGCCGGCCATCGCCCGCGCCACCGTCTCACGGTCGCGGATGTCGCCGATCATGCACTCGACTTTGTCCCGCTCCGGGTAGTCGAACGGGGCCAAATCCAGCACGCGGATGCGCGTGACGCCCTTGTCCAACAAGTAGCGCACCAGATTAATCCCGAGGAAACCGCTTCCTCCTGTGATCAACACCAGTTCCGACATGCCATCCCTCCCCGAAAAAAGGAAATCAGTAGGATACGCATCCGGCGCCCCAAAGTAAACACTCGACTCTGGGGGGCGATCGGCCGCCGTGCAACGTCGGCTCCACTTGGCTAACGCCCCGGCACAGGCAGTAGCGCCGACACTGCTTGGCGGCGTGGCAGCGACTACAGGCCTTCTATCGCCTAGCGCCTAACACCTAACGGCCGCCGTGCAACGTCGCCCCTACTTTTTCAGCATCACCGCTTCGGCATAGCCGGGCGTCACGACCCGCTGTGCGGGATATTTGAGGCGCATGTACTCGACGAACTCGTCCACTGGCGCCATGTTTCCCTGAAACATGTCGTAGTGCGCCGGGATCACCGTGCCCGGCGCCAGCTCGCCGGCCAGGTCGGCCGCCTCCTGCCAGGTCATGTTGCCGATGCAGCCGGTGGCGAGACGGCGCCCGTCGCGTCCGTTGATCGGCAGGATGAAGAGGTCGCACGGCTGGGCGCGCAGGAGCGCGTGCATCCCCTCGTAGAGACAGGTGTCGCCGGCGTGGTAGAGGCGGAAGCCGTTGGCCTCGACCAGATAGCCCAGGTACGGATAGAGCCCGGTCTGCGGGTCGCGGTCGAGCCGCTCGTGCGCCGCGGGCAGGGGCGTGACCGTCACACCGCCCAGTTCTTCGGCGCGTCCGAAGGCCGCGCCCACGACCCGTGCGGCGGGGAGCCGCACATCGCGGACGACCGAGTCGCGCACCGGTTCCGGCACCACGAAGCGCGCCTGCGGCGAGGCTGCCTCCAGAGCCGGCCATGCCGGACGGTCGATATGGTCGATGTGATCGTGCGTGCCGAGGATCAGCGTGGCGTTGGTGACCGCCTCGGGCGGACAGGGGGGCGCCACGCGGCGGCCGGGCAGCGGCGAGAGAAACGGGTCGAGCCAGACGACCATCTGACCCAATTTGACCACAAAACTGTGCTGTCCCAGCCACCACAGGGCGCAGTGGCCCTCCGCCACGACCGTGTCGTTCACCGCGTCGATCAAAGGATGCTGCATCGCGTTGCCTCCGTACTGCCAGACGAATACGGTGAACAGGGTAGCGCATTGCCGCGCTCCGCGCGACACCCAGAAAAAAGGAGCTTTCCGTCGGGACCTATGGGACTGCGCATGCCGCCGTGGGACGGTCCGATACGTCCCGTCCTACGGGGCTGTGTTCGAGCAATGTGGCGGCAGTGACACTGGACCACGCATCCGCGGGTGAGAGGGCGGTTGGCCGTTGCGCAAAACAATCTCCTGTGCTCCCCAACAGAACATCGACTTGCGGTGCAAAGCGCTTGACACAGCCGGAAGAACGTGCTGCAATATGTGCGTCAAAACGAAAGGTGCTGCAACATGGAGACGGTGACGATTCGGCAAGTCCAGCACAACCTGGCAGCGTATGTGCGACAGGTTGAGAACGGCATGGAGATTGTGATCCGACGACGCAACAAGCCAGTGGCCCGCCTCGTCTCGGCAGAGAACGCAAAGCCGCGGCTGCGGAAGGTGGACTGGTCGGATATGTACGAGTTCCGGCGTCGCATCTGGGGTGACACGCAGGCACCGGGGAAACCGACTTCGGAGATCGTCTATGAAGCTCGCGGAGACAGGTAAGTGAGTGCCTACTATGACACAGGCGCGATAGTGCCGCTCTACGTGGCCGAGGTGTTCAGTGAGCGCTTGAACGCCTATCTGGTGGCACGCGCGGAACCGATCCCCTTTTGCGAACTCCACCGCTTGGAGATCGAGAATGCGCTGCACTTGCGCATGTTCCGGGGCGAGCTCACGGCGGCCGCCCATCTACAGGCTCGCGCCGCCATCGAGTCGCACGTCGAAGCGGGGCGCCTGGTGCTGCGTCCCGTCAACTGGGTGGCAGCGTTGGCGTCTGCGTGCGAACTGAGCCGCCGGGTTACAATCCGGACTGGATGCCGTAGCCTGGACCTTCTCCATATCGCGATCGCCTTGCAGTGGGGTTGTTCGGAAGTCGTTTCGGCGGATGACCGGCAGATCAAAGCCGCGAAGATGCTGGGAATGACGATCGTCGACATCCGCCAGCGACCTGCCGACGGCAATCCATACGGACAACGAGGCGTCCGGGAGCGACGGTCGGCGTATCGCGTCAGGAAGCGCGCTGCACGGACGTGAATTAGGGGCATCTGGAGAGGAGTACCGCCTGCGTGGCGGCGGGGCGCCGCGCTCGGCCGCCGTGCAACGTCGGCTCTACTGGGTGGCGCCCAGGAAGTGGTCCAGCGCGCGCGCCAGGTCGCAGCCGAAGGCGCGGGCGCTGGCGGCGGTGACTTCCGCGCCCGCGGCGTTGGCGTAGGGGATTTCGAACGAGGTCGCCAGCGCCACGCGCGGCAGCCCGGACACCCACTTCGAGAATCCGCGCCCCTGGCTGTAGTTGCTGCCGGTGTTCCACGCGGCGCCGAAGGGGAGGTTGCTGGCGACGGTGTAGGGGAGCGGGCCGGTGCGCGCCTTTTCGAGCGCGGCGCCGAAGCGTTGCTGCGCCTCCCAGGCCGCCGCCCCGCTGCAGCCGACCTGGTAGATCAGCTCGTTCCACTCGCCGCGGATCCACGGGCAGTGGAGGTCGATGCCGATCAGTTCCCGGCCGCCGCGCGCCTGCGCGATCAGATCCCGGACCGCCTTCGTTTCGGGGTAGATCGGCTTGTCGTCGTAATCGCGGCCGTGGTCCCGCGGCACCCGGTTCTTCCCCTGGTCGCCGTCCTCGACGCCGTCCTTGTCGACAAAGGGGACAGCCACCAGGGACAGGGTCCGGCGCAGCCGCCGGCCGCACGCATCGTCCGCGAGAAACGCCTCGATCAGCCCTTCGAGGACGTTGTTCGCCATCATCTCGCAACAGTGGTGGCGACAGGTGAGGACCGCCAGGAAGCGCGGATCGGACGACGGCGGTTCCAGGCGCAGCATCTCGACCGGGCGCCCCTTGCGGCTGGTGCAGAGAATTCCGGGGCGCACGCCGGGCCGCGCGCCAAGGCGCGCCAGGAAGCGGTCCCAGTGCGCCGCCGTGTACGGCATGCCAAAGGAGAAGCGGAGCGTGTGCTCGCCGGGGCGGAACGTGTGAGTGAAGGAGTCTTGCGTGAACACCTGACCGCTTTCCCAGGTCCACGTCGCGCCGTCGTCGCGCGAAACCGCCGCGCCGCGTACGCCGACGGGGGCGCCCTCGGTGAAGGTGAAGGTGAGCGTCCGTCCCGCCGCGCCGCGGACCCGGAAGTGCCAGTAGAACCAGAACCCCTCGGTGTCGCGCAGTTCCTGGCGCAGGAACACGTGGTCGCCGTCGATGCGGTCGACCACGCCGTTGCCGCCCGGGAATCCGCTGTCGATCTCGATTGTCTGCATGGCTATCCTTTCGCGAACGCGATCAACGCGTCCAGTTTTGCCGCGGCGGCGCCGCTGTCGATGGCGGCGGCGGCCTTGGCGATGCCGTCGTCGATCGTTTCCGCCTTGCCGGCGGCGAGGAGCGAGGCGGCGGCGTTGATCAGCACGATGTCGCGCTTGGGGCCGCGGATCGCGCCGTCGAGGATGCCGCGGGTGATGGCGGCGTTTTCGGCGGGGGTGCCGCCCGCGAGCTCCGCCGCGCTGCAGGTGTCGCCGAAAGTGCGGACCGGATCGATGTCGTAGGTGCGGACGGCGCCGTCCTTCAGCTCGGCGCAGCGGGTGGGTCCGGTGAGGGTGATCTCGTCCATGCCGTCGCTGCCGTGGACGACGAGCACGCGGCGCGAGCCGAGGGCGTGCAGGACATGGGCGAACATCTCGGTGAGTTCGGG
>CAYVKQ010000197.1:0-6002 GCA_964451945.1 uncultured Lentisphaerales bacterium | reverse complement strand
CCGAAAGAGAGGGCGGTGTCGACCGGGGAGGTCGAGACGAGCGAGCGGTCGGGGCCGGCGATGAACGCGCTCCAGAGGCCGCGAGGCTGCGCGATGGAGGCCTCGGAGCCGGGGCCGGCCAGCGCCACGCCGCCGGCGGCGCGGGCGGGAGGCGCCAGCGCCAAGAGCACCGTCGCGGCAGCGGCCCTCGCAGTTCGGCCGGTATAGGCGTCCGACTCTCTCACGGAATTCTCCCCTCTCCAATGCAGTGCAGATATCGGTGCTCGCCACCCTTACGATGAAGGAAGCGAAGTCAGATTACACCCGCAATGCAGACGCGTCAACGGCAGAGTGAGCAACCTAAAGGGGCGTGGCTTCCAGATGCGTTTGACCCTGTTCTTCTTGGCATCTCGAGTGTTCAGGCGTATGCTGGTGTCACGTTAAGAAGAAGCCGTGCGGCGGCGAATGGAGGGGGCTTTCAAAACACACCGCGACGACAATGTGGCGCTGATCGGGTTGGCGGCGGTCTGGGTTGCGCTTTCGCTCCCGCTGGGGGCGTTGTGCGCCGCCGCGGTCAGGGAGTCACCCTCCCCGCGCCATCCCGGCGAACGGCTCCACCTCTCGCTGCAGAACGAGGTCGACGCGGCGGTCGGCCGCGCCGACCTGTGGCTGAAGGCGCGCCAGCGGTCCGACGGCTCCTGGGGCGGTAGCAACCGCGTGGCGACCGCCTACGCCGTCCTCGCCCTGCAACTCACGGGCGCCGGCGACGCGGCGGCGCGCGGCCGCGCCTGGCTGAAGCAGACGGCGGCCGCCGGCACCAACACCTTCTGGACCGCGCTGGCGACGGGCGCCGCTTTCGAACCGGCGCCGCGGTCGAGCGGATTCTCCGCCGAAAAACCCTACGCACTTGACCTCGCGGGCTTCTCCTGCTTTTCCGGCGCGCAGGCGTTTCTCCTCGCCGAGATCAACCGCGCGATCCCTTCCGGGTTGGTCGTCACCCCCAGAGGGTGGCGCGAACGGCTCGCCTCGCAGACGGTCGCGCGCCAGCTCACCGCACCCGACGTCCCCGGCGGCGGACACTGGTCAGCCGCCGAACCGGGAGACGAGGGCGACGCCGAGGCGCAGACCGCCCTCGCCCTGCTCATCCTGCTGCAACTCTGAGGAGACCCAAACGCGATGCGCGTCCTGCTCCATGCCTGCTGCGCCCCCTGCGCCTCGACGGCGGTCGAACGCCTTCTCGGGCTCGGCCACGCGGTCACCCTTTTCTTCAGCAACCACAACATCGACACGTCCGGGGAGCACGATCTGCGCCTGCGCCAGGTGGAGAAACTGGCGGCCCATTTCAACACCCCGCTGCTCGCCGACCCGCGCGACAACGGCGCCTGGCGCGCTGCCGTCGCCGGCCACGAAGCGGCCCCGGAGCGGGGCAGCCGCTGCGCAATCTGCTTCCGCTACAGCCTCGCCCGCACCCACGACCGGATGCTGCGGGAGGGGTTCGACGCCTTCGCCACCAGCCTCACCACCAGTCCGCACAAGGTGGCGTCGCTGATTTTCGCCGTCGGACAGGAGTTGGCCGGAACGCGGTTTCTCGCGCTCGACTTCAAGAAAGACGACGGCTTCGGACGCTCCCTGGCGCTGAGCCGCGCGCTCGGCCTCTACCGCCAGTCCTACTGCGGCTGCGTCTTCTCGCGCCGCGAACCGGCCTGAGGCGGCGCAGCCGCCGCGTCAGCGGTAGCGCCGACACTGGCGGCGGCAGGGCGGCGATGGCCGCCGTGCACAACGTCGGCCCCACTTGGTGGCGTTCTTCCGTCGGCGCGGCCCGTAGCGCCGACACTGCGTGGCGGCGGCAGGGCGACGATGGCCGCCGTGCAACGTCGGCCCCACTTGGCTCATGCTCCGTCACCGATGCGCCGGCGACAGGCTCATGCAAGTCAATGAAACGGGGATGCGCCCGAATCCGCATCCCCGGCGCGTCATTCCGCTTCCGCGACCACGCAGCGGAATCCCGACCAGACCCAGCCGGATTCGCGGGGCGGCACGGGCATGCGGTTGGCGGAGCGGCTGTGCCACCCGTTCCAGTTGAGCGAGCCGCCGCGCAACACTTTCATTTCGCCGCGGTCGGGACCCGCCGGATTGCGGTCGAGCATGACACGGTAGGCATCGGGCGCGTACCAGTCGGCCGTCCACTCCCAAACCTGCCCCGCCATGTCGAACGCGCCGCACGGGCTCGCCCCGCCGGGGCAGGAGCCCACCGGCCGCGTACCGTAGCGGAGGGCGCCGTGGGTCCGCTCGTCGCTGACGCAGCGGTCGGGATCCCACGCGTCTCCCCACGGATAGCGGCGGCCGTCGCCGCTGCGTGCCGCCTTCTCCCACTGCGCCTCGGTCGGCAGCACCGCCCCGGCCCACGCGGCGTAGGCCGCGGCGTCGTGCCAGGAGACGTTGAACACGGGGTGGTCGCCGCCGTCCGAGCCGCCGGGCAGTTTGGGCTGGGCGCGTCCCGTCGCCTCGCAGAACGCGCGGTAGCAGGCGACGGTGACCGGGTGCCGGTAGATCCAGTAGCCATCGAGGTAGACGGAGCGCTGCGGGCTTTCATCGGGACTGCCCTCGCCGCCCGGGGAGCCCATCAGAAAATGCCCGGCCGGGACCCAGACCATCTCGGCCCCGTCCCGCGGGTTGCGCCGGGTGCGCACAGCGGCCGCGGGCAGCGCGGGATCGGTCAGGCGCGCGCGCAGGGTCACGGGCGGCAGGAGCACGTCGGCGTCGGCGCCCTTCTCGGCCGGCAGCGCGCAAGGCGCGCTGCCGATGGCGACGGTGAAGCGGTTCTCGGCCAGCACCGGCGTCAGCGCCACGGTGCGGTTGCCCGCGGCCGGCGTGGTCAGATCGACCGCCAGTCCGTCGCCGCGGTCGAGTGTGATGACCACGTCGTCCGTTTGGCTTTCCACCATCAGGGTCAGCGCCCTGCCCTCGGTGAAATCGAACGCCTGCAGCGTCACGTCGCTGAAGGCGACCGGCCGCGCGTCGGCCGCGGGCGTGTGGGCCGCGTCCTGGAGCGAACCGAGGGCGAAGCGGCGTTCGGCCGCGCCTTCGCGGACGGTGACGGCGGCCCGCGCGGGCACGGGCACGGCCAACGACCAGACCGCTTCGAATACCTGCTCGGCGGGCTGGATGCGCTGTCCGCGGTAGCGGCGCGCGATCACCAGCGCGTCGCCGTCCGGCGCCAGCGCCACGTCGCGCTGGAGCTGGTGGCGCTCGCCGCGCGACAACCGGCCCTGCGGCGTGTTCCAGGGGGAGGTGATGGGCACGCCCAGCATGCGCAGTGTCGCCGCGCCGGGGTTGTCGGCCTCCTCCTTCAGCCAGTGCCGGTGGTACCCGGGCTCCTGCCAGCCGATGGTGGTGGTTGCGCCGGGCAGCTGGTCGGTGTAGCCGCCGACCTGCATGTCGCCCCCCGGCGCCAGCACCTCCTTGCCGGTCGCGCGGTGGACGAGGCTGTAGAGCTGGCCGCGCACGGCCGGCAGTGCCTCCAGAATAAAGCAGTCGTTGGTCAAGCACGCCAGCGCCCCGCCCGTCCGCTGCAGAAAGCGGTAGCGGAAATGCCAGGACTCGGCGCCGGCGGCGGTGGTCTTCATCCAGGCGTCGGCGACGCGGTCGATCCGCTCGGGAAAATCGGGGCGGCCGCCCGGCACCAGCCACGGGCTGCCGTCGCGCGGGTCCATCACGCGGGCGGGGTCGCCGGCGCCGGTCAGCAGCAGCGCGTCGACCGAGGTGCCGACCGCCTGGCGCACGCGTTCGCGGAACGGCGGAGCGTCCTCCCCGGCGGCGGCCAGCGCGCCCTCCATGAGGGCCGTCATGGCGCTCAGCTGGTCGTCGGGGAAGAGCTTGGCCCGGACGAGGGCGGGAAACGCCGTCCAGCGCACCGTGGCGGCGCCGTAGCGGCTGGCGCGCGCCGCGCGGTCGACAAAGCGGTGGTATTCCCAGATGAAAGGGGCGGCCTTTTCGCCATAGTAGGCACCGATGAATTCGCGCATCAGCGCCTGCGGGTCGCGGTCCGGGTCCCAGAGCATCCTGGCCCAGACCCACTTGCGCAGCCAGCCCCAGTTCTGTTCGCCGCCGGGCTGTTCGAGGAAGACCGCCTCGACGCCGTTTTCATGGAAAAAGCGGATGTTGTCGGCGACGCTGAGGAGGTTCGGCCACTCGGTGACCGCGTCGGTAAAATTGCCGGTCCAGTCCCAGACGGTCACCCGGTTCGGCGCCAGGCGGGTCCACGCCGTGATCGCCTCGCGGTAGTCGCGGTTGTGCGGGTTGTCGCGGATCGGCCCGAGCTGGTCGCCGGCGGGATAGGGCGAGAGGGCGCTCGAGACGAGGTTGATCCACAGGTTGGGGTGCGGGCGCAGCGTCTTCGGCGCCTTGAGCGTGGCGAAATAGGCGAAGGTGACGACGGCGTGTTCGGGATAGGTCCTGGACGTGATCTCCAGCGCACGGTTCAGCAGGGTGATGTAGGGCGCCGCCTCGCTCCCCTCGCGTTCGGCCAGCGCGCGGCAGGCGTCGCAGCCGCAGCGCAGAAAGCCGTCGCCCTGGCCGGCGCTGAGCATGGGCGGGACGCCTTCGCAGGCCTGGACGGGACCGATGGCGCTCCGCTCCCCCGCCTCCATCCGCGCCATCTGCTCCATGAAGCGCTCGGCCAGTTTGCGGGCGAGGTCGGCATTGCTCGCGCACAGCGGCATGGTGTGGTGCGACCGCCGCTCGCCGTCGATCAGCGGGAACCACTCGGGATTCGTCTTGAAGTAGTCGGCCGGCGGGATCCAGTGGTAGAAGTTGTGGTGCGCTCCGACCCGCGGCGTGTCGCAGCGGTTTTTCTCGCGGTGGAGCGGCTCCGCGGCCGCCAACGGGTGTCCGTAGGGCTGCGAGAAGGCGCGCGTGAGAAAGGCGGGCTCGCGCACCTCGTCGAGCGGCGCGAGCGCGAGCGTCGGGCGGGAGGGAACGACCTCGAAGTCGGGCGTGAAATAACGGACGCCGAGATGGTCATCGAGAAATCCGTAGACGGCGTAGGCCAGCCCTTTCGCGCTGCGGCCGGTCAGATGCAGCCGGCCGCCCTCGGTGTGGATCCGGTAGCCCTGCATGGCGGCGCGGCGCGCGCTGAGCCCCGGAACCGCATCGGCGACTTCAAGCACGATCGGCGTGAGTCCGGCGGGCGCCGCCGCCGCCGTTTCGACCACGGAAAACGGCGCGCCGACGATCCGCTCCAGATAGGCGGCCAGCGCCTTGGCGGGCTCTTCGTGGCCATCGGACACGATCACCGCGCGCGCCGCGCCGTCCGCCGCCAGCGGCAGCGGCTCCGGGGGTGCCGCGGCAAAAGCCAGCCCCAGGCAGAAAAAGGCAACACCGGCAACTTCGTGGTGGAATCGGTTCGGTTTCATGGCATTCGGTTCCCTTCAGCGGCTGCGGCAAAATCCTCGCGGCGCGGACCGGATGCCCCTGCCGCACCCCTCAGGCGGGCACCATGCCGCACCCGAAACGAACAATGAAGAGTATAGACAAAAGCCTCGGAGCGTGCGAAGATATTTTTGTTTTTGGATGCGGCGTGGTGTCGCGACGAAAACGAAGGGGCATCGGCTGGAACGTCATGCTTGCCCACGGTGGGTGGCGGAACGTTTCGCCGTGCAAAACACCCCGCGACGCAAGCCATCAGGCAGCGCCGGGGGGGTATGGGAGTTTTGTAGCTGAAGTGTCGTAGAAGGAGGGCTGTACTCATGAGTAGATCGTTCGCGAAGACGGCGCTTGCCTGTGTCGCCCTGTCTCTCCCGCTTGCCGCCGCCGCCGCGCCCGACGCGTCGAGCTATGTGCAGAGCGGGCTCGTGGGGCACTACGACGGCATCGACAACGCCGGTACCGGCACCCATGATCCCGGCGCTACGGCATGGAAGGACCTCGCCGGCACGCTCGGCGACGGCGCCCTCGGCGCGGGCGCCGCATGGGCGGACGGCACTTGCTGGACCAACGCCGCCAACGGACAGCCTGTGACGCTC
>CAYVKQ010000196.1:0-6017 GCA_964451945.1 uncultured Lentisphaerales bacterium | reverse complement strand
AGCAAGGAAATGCGCATGAAACGGCGACATCGCCACTCCCACCCTCGCAGAACCGGGCCACGGCGAAGACGCTTGTCTTCAACGGTGTAAACAAGTACCATGATCCCGCTTCTGACGCTTGGCTGCACATCACAAGAGAAGGGATTGGCCATGGGAACAAAAACGGTTTTTTGGGCGATGACGATGACCGTGCTGGCGCTCGGCGCGCAGGAGGCGGCGCCCGCCTTGCGTCTCGATCCCCTCCCCTACGCGTTTGACGCGCTCGAACCGCACATCGACGCCCGGACCATGGAGATCCACTACACGCGGCATCACACCGGGTATTTCAACAACTTGGTCAAGGCGGTGGCCGAAACCGATCTGGTCGGCAAGCCGGTCGAGGCGATCCTGGCGCAGGCGAGCCGGCAGCCTGCGGCCGTGCGCAACAACGCGGGCGGCCACTACAACCACACCCTGTTCTGGCGCGTGATGTCCCCCAAGGGCGGCGGCGCGCCCGCGGGCGACCTGGCGGAGAAGATCGCCGCAGCGTTCGGCTCGTTCGATCAGTTCAAGGATCTTTTCAAGCAGGCGGCCCTCGCCCGCTTCGGCAGCGGCTGGGCATGGCTCTGCGTGGCTGCGGACGGAACGCTTTTCGTGACGTCTTCCGCCAACCAGGACAACCCGCTGATGGACACCGCCGAGCGGCGAGGCACACCGATTCTCGGCCTCGACGTGTGGGAGCACGCCTACTACCTCAAATACCAGAACCAGCGCGGATCCTACATCGACGCCTTCTGGAATGTCGTCAACTGGCCCGAGGTCGCGGCGCGGCTCGCCACGGCGCGCTGAGTCCGCAAGTCCCCCGGCTCCCATTCGAACAGACACAAAAAAGGATTCCGATGAAAGTCCAAGCCCCCCTGTTTCAAACCCGCGCCTTTCAAATCGACCTCGGGCGCCAGCCCGAACGCCTCCCCGCGCTCCAGCGGGTGGTGGCCACCGCCGCTCGCGCCGGTTTCAACCAGTGCCACCTCTATCTGGAGAACAGTCTGCGGCTGGAGGCATTCGGCCCCGCCGGCAGGGGTCTCAGCAAGACCGAGATGGGCGACCTCATCGCCTTCGCCAACGGACACGGCGTCGAGATCGTCCCCAGTTTTAATTTTCTCGGGCACGCCGAGAATTTTCTCGCGCACGACGCGTTCAAGGAGATGGACGAAGTCCGCGACGGCGCCCGCCAGCCGTGGCAGGCGTGGCACAACTGCTTCTGTCCTAGCCTGCCGCGCACGCGCGCCTGGATGAAGGAGGTCATCGACGAAGCCGTCACCGTCTTCCCCTCGCCCAGCTTCCACGTCGGACTGGACGAGACCTGGACACTCGGCTCGTGCCCCCTGTGCCGCCAACGGGCGGCCGAGATCGGCCTCGGCGGCGTCTTCGCCGCCCACGCCGCCTACTTGAACGGCCTGGTCCGGGAGCACGGCCGCCGCATGTGGATGTGGGCCGACATGTGCTTCTACTACGAGGGCGTCCTGGAGCGGCTGCCGCGCGAAATCGTGATGGTCGACTGGCACTACGGCCACCTTGCCGAACTGCCGGTCTTCAGTTTCCGGAACTGGCGCGCGATCGACAGCACGTCTCAACTGGTCGACGCCGGCTTCACTGTCGTGCCGGGCGGCGGGTTCGACATCGACAACGTGCGGACGTTCACGCGCTACGTGGGCGGACACGGCATCGACACCTTCCTAGCCACCAGCTGGGAAGGGAGCCTGCGTTTCCCCGACGCCGACTTGCCCGCCCTGTGCGCGGTCGGGAACTACCTGGCGACCGGTGCGCTGGCCGACTGGCGCACGATCGGCGCGCAACTGCTGCCGGAGTGGAAAGAGGCCGAGCGCCGGGAGTTCATGCTGGCGCTGCAAAGCGGCCATGGCGGCGATCCCGAGCCGGCGCTCGACGTGCTGCGCCACGCTCCCGAAGCGCCGCTGACGCTGGCGGTGCGCAACGGCCTGCTGCACCGCTTCGTCCAGAAAGAGGCGGGGGCGGTCGCGCGCGAATGCGATTTCGCCGCGCGGCAGGTGCTGCGCCGCGGCGGCGACGCCGCCGCGCTCTTCGCCCCGCTGGCGCACCGCCTGGAACGGGCGCTGCAGGCGGGCGCCGAATGGCGCATGGTGCTTGACCGGTTGCTGGCGGCCTACGGTGAAACGGAAGGCGACCGCGCCATCTACGGCGCGGCGAAGCAGTTGCTCTCGACCCTGCGCGAACTGAAGCGGAAAATCGCCGCCTTCTGTGCGGCGCCGGGTGTCGCCGCCTTCCCCGGCCACGCGGTGGCGCTGGTGCTCGAATTGGTCGGACTCGATCCCTGCGCCCACGCCTGCCGCATCGAAGTGGGCGCCAGCGCCGACGCGTTGAAAACCGTCTACGAGGTCAACGCGCTGCCGCTGCGTTCCGACGGCGGCACGGCCGAGGTCGTCATCCCGCTCGCCGAGGCGCCCCGCTTCGTCCGTCTCGGCATCAACGGCTATGCGCGCATCGGTGTCTCGTCGCTCCGCTGCCGCACCCCGGAAGCCGACCTCCTGCCGCAGCGGGTCGCCGCCACCGGCGGCATGGTCAGCGACGTGCACCACCTGCTCGTCTGGGACCGCAAGGCGGCCCTCTTCAA
The DNA here is from genome assembly GCA_964451945.1 of uncultured Lentisphaerales bacterium. Taxonomy (GTDB): domain Bacteria; phylum Verrucomicrobiota; class Kiritimatiellia; order RFP12; family JAAYNR01; genus JAAYNR01. The sequence continues at coordinate 3,388 of CAYVKQ010000196.1, read as the reverse complement.
CGAACCCGACGTGGCGGCGGTGTGGCTGAAGAACGATGTCGTCAGCGACAACTTCGTGCTGCTGGAGTTCTAGTGCCGCCAGCCTGCGGAGCGGCGCTCCCCCTGCGGCCGGCCATGCGGCGAAGGCGAAGAATGTTGTCCCGTGCCACCCCGGTGCTGCTGCGGCCGGGACGGCGCCTGCCCCCGTCCCCCCCTCCCCTGCTGGCGCGGCGGCGGCTTCGCTGCGGCGCCGGTCGCCAGGCGCGCCTCCTCGCAGTGGTGCGCGTGACCGGTGTCCACCGGGATCGCGCGCCCGAGCAGGCGCTCGATCGCCCGCAGATAGTCCCGCTCCTCGGCGCAGCAGAACGAGACCGCGTCGCCGTCGGCGCCGGCGCGGGCGGTGCGGCCGATGCGGTGGATATAGGTCTCGGGTTCGTTGGGGAGCTCGTAGTTGACGACATGCGTGATGCCGTCGACGTCGATCCCGCGCGCGGCGATGTCGGTTGCCACCAGCACGCGCACGCGGCCGTCGCGGAAGCCACCGAGCGCCTGCGTGCGCGCGCTCTGGCTCTTGTTGCCGTGGATCGCCGCCGCCGGGATCCCGGCGGCGTTCAGTTTGGCCATCACCTTGTTGGCGATGTGCTTCCGCTGGGTGAAGACAATCACCTTGTCCATCGCCGGCGCCCGCAGTAGGCTCGCCAGAAGGGCGTCCTTGTCGCCCTTGGCTACAAACAAAACACGCTGCACGATCCGCTCGACCGTGGGCTGCTCGGGTGTGACCGAAACGTGGGCGGCGTCCTTGACCAGCGTACGGGCCAAGGCCAGCGCCTCGGGTGTGAGGGTAGCGGAGAAGAAGAGCGACTGGCGCTTGGCGGGCAGTTTGGCGATCACGCGCCTCATGTCGGGCAGAAAACCCATGTCCAACATGCGGTCGGCCTCGTCGAGTACGAAATATTCAACCCCGTCCAGACGGACGAACCCCTGCTGCATCAGGTCAAGCAGGCGTCCCGGCGTGGCGACGACGATGGCGACGCCCTTTTGCAGCGCCTCGACCTGGCGGCCCTGGCTGACGCCGCCGAAAATCACCGTGTGGGGTACCCGCACATGGCGTCCATAGGCGTGGATGCTTTCGCCGATCTGCGCCGCCAGCTCACGCGTCGGCGCCAGGATCAGCGCCCGCGGCCGGCCCGGCGCGACGGGCCGCGGATGTTCGGTCAGGTACTGCAGCAGCGGCAGGGTGAAGGCCGCGGTCTTGCCGGTGCCGGTCTGGGCGCAGCCGAGGACATCGCGCCCTTCCAGCAGCAGCGGAATGGCCTGCTCCTGAATCGGCGTCGGCACGGTGTAGCCCTCTTCGGCGACGGCGCGCTGCAGCGCGGGCAGCAACAGGGTGAACACGCTGGTCGGTTGGGAAGCCGGCGGCTGTTGGGAAACGGAGTGCGCGGAACCCCCGGACGGGGAAGGAGGTGTGTGTTGTTTCATAGAAAGTTTCTGTATCGGGAGGTGCTGACAATAGCGGCGCGAAGGCGCCGCTGTCAAGTCGCGATGTCGCAAGCCGCGGCAAAATTTCCAAACATTTCCCGTTGACATCTTACACGAGTAAATCTATTATGTAACTCGACAACAAAAAAGGAGGTGTGTCATGACGAAGAAAACACTGCTTGCTGCAATGGCGGCCATGACGGCCGGACTCGTCTGGGCGGTCGCCCAGGCCGAGACCAAGGCCGACGGCGCCGCGGCGAAACCCGCCGTGTGCGCCGCGAAGAAGTGCACCTGTGACGAGGCCTGCAAAAAGGCTTGCGCCGACAATGGCGCGTGCACCGAGGCGTGCAAGAAGGCGTGCGCCGCCGCTTGCGCGAAGACGGCCGACGGCAAGGCGACTTGCGCGATGGCCGGAAAGAAGGAGTGCCCTGCCGCGGCGAAGAGCTGCCCCAAGGCCGACGCGAAAGCGAAAGCCGAGGGGTGCTGCAAAGCCGCCGCGGCGAAGGACGACGCGACTCCCGCGAAGTGAACCTGGGGAACCGGAGGCAGAGAAAGCGCCACTGAACGCGCCTGTCCTCCGCTCACGCGCACGGCGAGGAGACGGTGTTCCGTCGCCTCGCCAACCTGTTGTTTTCCCGCGAAGGCGCAGGGGCGCAGAGGTTGTTCCGCAAGACCCTCCACGCATCGGGTGATTCCGCTCCTCACGACCTCTTCCCCGAAGTTCAGTCGTTCCCGGTCATCCTCTGCGCCTCCGCGGCGGGATTCGCTCCGCGTTTCAAGTTCCAACAACAACGTTAGCGTTCAACTGAGGCGCGTTCGCGCCGATAGCCCGTGACGCTTTGCATGACATCGACGCCCATTTGAAAAGTCTGAGAGTATTGGACGACAGGCAACGTCCCTGCTATCTCCGCTGACTCCAGCGGTTCTTGACAGGACCGTGGGGCACTGGCGACTCGCCCCGACGTTGTCATGTGTCAAGGGCGCAATCAGGTTGCGCCGTCTATCCGCTCGTTGCTGCGTGCGAAGCGGAGAAAGCTGCCGGCGTTGAGCCAGAAGCGGCGCCAACTGTCGGGCGAGCGCCACGCCATGGCGGTGTAGCCCCACAGGACCCGCGGCCGCAGGAAATGGCGCCGGTAGAACGTCAGGAAGAGGCGGTCGAGCTGTTCGCGCGTCATGCCGTGCGGTACGAACTGGAAGTGCATGCAGTCCATCTTCTCCCAGTCCTCGTCGAAGGTGCCGCGGTCGCGGACGGTCGCGTAGAGCGGCGAGCCGGGGAATGGCGTGAACTTGGCGAGGTTGAGGTCGTCGAGCGGCAGGCCGAAGACATAGTCCATGCTGCGGCGGATGCTGGCCTCGCTCTCGCCCGGCAGCCCCATCATCAGCAGTCCTTTTACGCGGATGCCGGCCCGCTTGATCAGGACGGTCTTCTCCCGAAGCAGGTCGAGGTCGGCGTGCTGCCGGTGCTGCGCCAGCAGGCCGGGGTCGCCGCTCTCGATCCCCAGGCTGATCATCCAGCACCCCGCCGCCTTCAGCAGCCGCAGCAGGTCGGCATCGAGGTGCTCGGCGCGGGCGGCACAGTTGAAGGTGACGCCGAGGCTGCCGGTGGCGAGACGGTCCGCGAAGTCCTCGATCCGTTCTCGGTGGAAGGTGAAGTTGTCGTCGTAGAAGTTGAGGTGGCGAACGCCGAACCGCTGGCGGAGGAAGCGGACGTGCTCCAGCATGTAGTCGGCCGAGTTGTAGCGGAAGCCGCGGCCGAAGACCGAGCGGTCGCAGTAGCTGCAGGCGTAGGGGCAGCCGCGGCTGGAGATGCACGTGGCGTTGGGAGTGCGGGGGTAGTTGAAGATCGGCAGGGTGTAGGCCCGCGGGAAGCCGTCGAGCTTGTCGTAGGCGGGGAAGGGGAGGGTGTCGAGCGCGAGCGCCGTCTCGCGGC
>CAYVKQ010000195.1:0-6028 GCA_964451945.1 uncultured Lentisphaerales bacterium | reverse complement strand
GGTCACGGGGGTTGCCGGCGAGTTTGAGTGAGGCGAGGCCGCCCGCGGAGCGGACCTCGGGGGTGGCGAAGATCTGGGGGTTTTCGAGGCCGTCGGTGCCGCCGCGCTCGAACTGGCTGGCGACGGCGCGGATGGTGGCGGCGGCCTCGGGCGGGAGGGCGTTGATCCACTCCTCGTGCTTGTAGGCGAAGGCGAGGGCGCGGTCGCGGCGGGTGCGGGGGCTCATGCCCCAGCCGAGTTCGGCGAGGACGTCGTAGAGGTCGTAGTCGGCCTTGTCGTCGACCATGCGGACGACGGCCGGGGAGAAGCCGGAGGTGATGATGGCGGCGACGAGCTCTTCGCGCGCGGGGGGGTCGATCCAGCGTTTGCGGAAGTCGTCGAGGGTGCGGACCTCGCTCACGAGCCGGGCGGCGAGGCGGGCCTTGTATTCCTCGACGGGGACGGGCACAGCCAGGCCGTCGACATCGGCGACGATGAAGCGACCGGCGTCGGTGACGTGGACGTCGAAGCCTTCGACGGAGAAGGCGGGCTCGGGCGGCGGCCCGCCCCCGCCGCCGGGCTTGCGGGGCTTGGTGAGGAAGGCGTTGCCGAAGAGGCGGGTGGCGTCGGTGTAGTCGTAGACGCGGAACATGAGCTTGCCGGTGGGGGCGTCGATGCGGGTGCCGCGGCCGATCATCTGGTGGAGGCTGATGGGCGACTGGATGTATTTGAAGAAGACGATGTTGCGGACACAGGGGACGTCCACGCCGGTGGTGAGGAGGTCGACGGTGGTGGCGATGAAGTGGGAGCGGGAGGCGGCGCGGAGGTCGGGGAGCTGGTCGTTGCCGCTGCTGGCGGCGGTGCATTTGAAGGCGTAGGGGTCGAGGCGCGGGCGGGAGTTGGCGGCGCACCAGGCGGCATAGAGGTTGTTGAGGCAGGCGGCGACGTCGTCGGCGTGCAGGTCGCGGACGCAGAAGACGATGGTCTTCTGCTCGGGGCCGCCGGTCTCGACGAGGTAGTTGAAGAGGTCGGCGCACATGGCCTGCACGCGGTCGGGCAGGAGGATGCGGTCCTCGAATTTGGTCTTGGCGTAGAAGGCTTCGACCCGTTCGCGCGTGACGGGCAGGCCGGTGACGGAGTCGACGGGATGGCGGGCCATGATCTCGTCGAGGGTGATGCCGGTGTCGTCGATGTTGACGCGGCCCTTCTGGATCTCGCAGGCGGCGAGGTAGCCGTCCTCGATGGCCTGGGCGAGGTCGTATTCGTAGACAGGTTCGCCGAAGTATTCGATGTTGTTGGCGGTGATCTCGGCGTCGGCCTTGACGGCGGGGGTGAGGTAACCGCCGTCCGGCGGGTCGACTGTCCGGGAGTTCGGGCCTGCGGCGGGCTCGGCGGCGTTCTCGGCGGCGCGTTGCAGGGGTTCGTCGGCCATGATCGGGGAGGCGCCGGGCTGGCGCCCGAGGCTTTCGGCGAGCTCGCGCGGCGTGGCGGTGAGGCCGATCTGCACGGCGGATGCGTTGCGCGTGAGGACCTGCGACCATTTTCCCCAGGCGGAGCGGTGGCATTCGTCGATGACGATGTGGGAGAAGTGGTTCTCGGGATAGAAGGTGGTGAGGAAGCTGGCGTCGGCATCGTCGCGGTCGATGCCGAGGGTCTGGTAGGTGGCGATGTGGACGCGGGCGTTCCTGGCGTTGTTGGCGCCGTCGGCGTTGCGGCAGGCCTCGGCGGCGTCGGAGCCGAAGACGTTCTGGAAGGCTTTGAGGGCCTGGGTGCGCAGCTCGTCGCGGTCGCAGACGAAGAGGGCGCGCGTGAGCTGGCCGGCGTCGGAGACGCGCTTGAGGAGGTTGACGGCGATGAAGGTCTTGCCGGCGCCGGTGGCCAGGGAGAGGAGGGCGCGGGCGGGCTGGCCGGTGGATTTGCCTGCGGCGATCTTTTCCATGACGGCGCGGATGGCGGCGTCCTGGTAGTAGCGGCGGGCGCCCTCGCCGCCGGTGTAGGGCTGGAGGAGCGGCCGGGCGGCGGGCGACGAGAGGGCGAAGCCCATGCCGCGCTCATAGCGGGTGCGCAGCTCGTCCGGCGCGGGGAACTCGGCCATCGGCCGGGGGCGGGAGGTGAGCCCGGTGAAACAGTCGAAGGCGACGAACTGGTGGCCGTTGGAGGAGAAGATGAATCGGACGTTGAGGCGTTTGCATTCGGCATAGCCCTTGCCCTGGTCGAGCCCGTGGCCGGGGGCGAGGGCCTCCCGCTTCGCCTCGATCAGGGCGAGGGCGACGGGCTGGGTGCCGGCGTTGACGATGACGCGCAGGACATAGTCGATCTTGCCGCGCGAGCGGCGCCGCGCCCTGCCGTTGATGATCTCGACGGTGCCGGCCGTCTCCTCGCGCCGGATCAGATCCTCGGTCCAGCCGCGCCTGTGAATGGCCGGGTCGATGAGCTTGGCTCTGGTGTCGGCTTCGTTGAGGTGCATCTTCATCCCGTTGCAGGAGCTTGCAGGCACACAAGCGCACAGGCGCACTCGTACGTGCGCAAGGCGTGAAAGGATTTTGTAGCATGGAACGGGTAGTAGGGACAAGAAGAATGAACCCGCGCTAGAAACTCCCGCGCAGCGCGATTTCGAAGGCGCGCGGTTCGCCGGGGAAGCCCTGGTAGTAGTGGCGGTTCGACTCGATGTAGCGCTCGTTGAAGATATTTTTGAGCGCCAGTGAGAGGGTGAAGGCCTCCCCGCCGCCGAATGTGCGCAGGGGGATGTCGAGCGAGCAGTCGAAGACGTGCGAATCGGCCACATAAAAGGCGTCGCCGATGGCCGATCCGCGGAAGGTCATGTCGTAGCGGTGGCGGTAGCGGTAGGCGAAGCCCGCGACGCAGTCGGCGAGCGGGCCGCGGGTGATCCGGTAGGAGGTGGATAGTGTGAGGGCGTGCGGCGGGAAGCGGTCGAAGCTTTCGCCGGTGACCCGGTTCTCGTAGGTGTTGCAGGCGTAGGCGGCGTAGACCGACCAGCCCGGGGTGATGTTGCCCGCCAGCGAGAGCTCGCCCCCCTGCGAGCGGCTCGCCCCTTCGGTTTCAAAATACCCCGTAGCGACGCCGTTAGCGTCCACAATCGCCGACGGCAGGTTCTCCTGGTCGATGCGGTAGAGCGAGGCGGTGAACCACAGCTTCGGCAGCGGGGCGACGCGGAGGCCCCCCTCGACCTGCCGGGCGCGCCATGCCGAGTCGAGCTCGCGGTTGGGCGCAGCCAGGCGGCCCAGGTTGGGTGCCTCGGTGTACGAGATGTTGGCAAAGGGAATCAGCCGGTCGGTGGCGAGGTAGGAGAGACCGGCGCGCGGCGAGAGGGCGTCGGCGGTATTGCCGAGGTTGCTTTCGTGGTAGTCATAGCGGGTGCCGGCCAGGAGGCGGAACCGGCCCCAGGAGAGGTAGTCCTGGGCAAGGACGCCGTATTTCTGCAGCACAGTGCGCCGGTATTCGGCCGGCACCCATGTGTGTTCGGCGATGCGCTCGGTGACGGTGGCGAAGAACTGGCGCCCCTGCACATGGCTGCGGTTGAAGTCGCCCTGCAGCGTGAAGGCGTGCGCCAGCGGACCGGTCTCGAAGCGCGCCGTCGCGCGCTGATAGAGGTTGTACGAGCGCGAAAGCATGTCGCCCCCCGACAGCTCGTAGGTGCGTGGCGCGTAGGGGTTGATCTCCCCGGTGCGGGTGTTGTAGTACGACCCGCCGACGGAGAGGTGGTCGAACACGATGTCGGAATGGGCGTAGCCGAAGCCGCTGCGGAGGGTGAGCCATGTGGAGGCGTCCCACTCCAGCCAGGGCTGGAGCGTGAACCCGCGGTAGGTGTCGCGCATGTCGGCGGTGGCGACGTTGGAGTCCCAACTGAATCCTGGCAACGGCTTGCCGCGGAAAACGGGGATTCCCTGGTAGGCGGGCTGGTCGGTGTACTGGAACGTCAGGTTCGCGCCCAGCCGCAGATCGTCGCGGAGGCGCCACAGCAGCGCCGGCGCGAAGAAAACCGATTCGCGTCCGCGGGCGCCGTCGGCCATCCAGAAGGGGCGGCCGTATTCGACATTGACGGGGAGGCGGAACGCGGCGCCGGCGGCGAATGGCTCGTTGAGGTCGATGCCGAGGCGGGCGCGCGTGGCGTCGGCGCCGAACGAGGCGCGCGGGACGACGGTGAGAAAGGGGCGGTCGAGGGAGGGGCGCTTGAGGATGAGGTTGACCGAGCCGCCCGCGCCCAGCGCGTCGCCCAGCGCACTGCCGGTGCCGCCGACGGTGGCGCCCACGGGTCCCTTGGCGATCTCGACCCGCGCAAAGGCCCAGGGGTCCATGAAGAGCGCCATGGCGCCGGAGAAGCCGAGCGTGCCGTCGAGTTTCGCCTCGGTGCCGCCGAAGCCGCGCAGGGTGAAGAGGCCGGACGAACGGTCCTGCAGCGACTTGCCTCCCGCGGTGAAGACACCCGCCTGGTGGCGCAGGAGGTCGTGCAGGTCGGTGGGGTTCATCTCGTCGATGAAGTCCTCGGTGAGCACGTCGACGACGGCGGGAATCTCCTCCGGCGGCGCGTCGAACAGCGTCGCCGTCGACACGGTCTCGGCGCGGTACTTCGAGATCGGCGTCCCCTCGACCACGATCGGCGGCAGCTCGACCGGGGCGTTGGTCGCGGCCGGCAGGGGGAGGGCGAGGGCGGCGGCGAGGGCGCAGGGGAGCAGTGGTTTCATGGATGTCCCAAGTGAACAGTGATCGGTCATCAGTGATCAGTTGTCAGTTTCCCGATCATCGATTACCAATTACTGCTCACTGCATCATCCCCAGCGTCAGCAGGGAGTAGGCGGTGACGAGCATGGGGTCGCCCTCCCAGAATGTGTTGTCGCTGTTGGCCCACGAGCCATCGGGCTTCTGCTCGCGCAGCAGTTTGGCGGTGAGGTCCTGTTTCCACGGGATGGGCGCGCCCGTCTCTCCCGGCAGGGTGTCGCCGCCGGCGAGGAGGAGTGCCTTGGCCATGATGGTGTAGTAGTAGTAGAGCCCCTTGCTGCCCATGCCGGGGTTCTCGTCGACGCTCCAGTGGCGGGCGGCCCAGGCGATGGCCGAGCGGACGCGCGGGTCGTCGCGTCCGACCTGGGCGTAGATCATCGACTCCAGTCCGGCGTAGGTCATGCTGCCGAAGCCGCGCAGGGTGACCGCCCCTCCCGAGGCACCCTCGGCCGCGCCGCCGCGGGCGCCGCCCGCCTCGTAGCCGAAGCCGCCGTGGTTGGCGGTGTCGGCGGCGTCGCGGTTCTGCAGTTTTTCGACGAAGGCGAGGGCGGCGCTCCAATCGACATCGGCCTTCTTTCCGCCCGCCGGGCGGAGGTCCTCGAGGTCCTGGGTGAGGCGCATGGCGGCCAGCGCCCAGCCGGTGTTGCTCAGGTCGGCGCGGTCGCGCGGCGCGGCGGTGCCGCCGCCCTCGTAGCCGAAGCCGCCGGCGCCGGCCGAATCGCCCTGCAGTTGGCTGTGGGCGACGAAGGTGCGGGCCTTGAGGATGATGGGGGCGTAGGCGGCGCGGTCGGCGGCGTGGAGCGCCGTCATGCAGATCGCCGTGTTGTAGGTGGAGAGGCCGCCCGAGCCGCGGCCGCCCGTAGCCGGCTTGTAGATGCCGCCGTCGGGTTGCGCGAAGCCGGCGACGAACGCCGCCGCCTTGCGGCAGGCGTCGGCGGCGTCGCCGCGGCCGGTCCTGGCGAGCGCCCAGAGGCCGAGCGCGGTGAGGGCGGGGTAGTTCGGGTTCGACCACGAGCCGTCGGCCTGCTGGCGGGCGGTGAGCCACGCTACCCCCTTGTCGATGGCGGCCTGGACCGCCTCCGGGGCCGGTTCGGCCGACGGCGCGGACACTGCGGGCCGGGGCGCGGCGGGCGGCGCCGCGAGCGGCGCGGCGGCGCCTTGCGCGGCGAGGGTGGCGCAGGCGAGGGTGATTCCGCAAAGGAAGGGCTTTGTCTGCATAGCGGTTCCTTTCACAAACGTTGCGTGCGTCCGGCGCGCTGGGCGCGTTCATACAGTGAAACGCCCGTTTGGGGCGGATGGTTCATCCATGGCG
>CAYVKQ010000194.1:0-6036 GCA_964451945.1 uncultured Lentisphaerales bacterium | reverse complement strand
CCCACAACCTTCAGCTCCGGAGGCTGACGCTCTGTCCAATTGAGCTACAGGCGCGAAACGGGAGGGATGATAGTGTTTCGCGGCCGCGAGTTCAAGCCGCGTTTTTCAGGCGTCGCCTTCCGTGATCAGGTTGGCGGCGATGCGCCCCGACTCGTAGATCGTGGGCAGGCCGCTGCCGGGGTGGGTGCCGCCGCCGACAAGGTAGACGCGGTCGACCTCCTCGAACTTGTTGCGCGGACGGAAGCGGACCATCTGGCCGAGCGAGTGGGCGAGGTTGAAGGTGGCGCCGGCGTAGACGCGGTAGTCGGATTCCCAGTCGGGAGGCGCAATCGCTTTTTCGACGCGGATGTGCGGCCGCAGGTCGCCCAGCTCGGTCCGCTGCGCGATGGCGTCGAGCACCGTCTCGCGCATGGCGCCGCGTTCGCGCTCCCAGTCGATTCCGCCGCGCAGGTTCGGCATGGGAACGAGGACGTAGAGGGCGGAGTGTCCCGCGGGCGCGAGGGTGGGGTCGGCGGGGTCGGCGTTGCGGACGTAGAAGGAGAGGTCCTTCACCAGGCGCGGCCGGTTGAAGATGGCGTCGACGTGGCCGCGGTAGTCGCGGGCGAAGACGATCAGGTGGTGAGGCGTGGCGACCGGTTTGTCGATCCCCAGATAGAGCATGTAGGTGGAGCAGGAGAAGCGCATCTTTTCCAGTCTGCGCGGCGTGTACTTGCGCAGCACGCCCGGATCGAAGAGGTGGGTGGCGGCGTGGCCGAAGTCGGCGTTGACCACGACGGCGTCGGCTTCGATCACCTCGCCGTTCTCCAGCCGCACGCCGGTGGCGGCGCCGTTGCGCACCAGAACCTTGTCGACGGGCGTGGCGAGGCGGATTTCCGCGCCGTGCCGCGTCGCCACCGCCGCCATGGCGTCGGAGATGCGGCTCAGGCCGCCGCGCACGTGCCAGATGCCGAGGCCGTGCTCGATGTAGGGGACGATCGAGAAAAGGCCGGGGCACTCCCACGGCGACATTCCGAGATACTTCGCCTGGAAGGTGAACGAGAGGGCCAGCGACTCGTCGCCGAAATGGCGGTGCATGACGTCGTAGAGGCTGCGGCCGAGGGCCAGGTGGGGGATGGCGCGGAGCAGATCGGGATGCAGCAGCGCGCCGAGCCGGTGGTAGGGCTTTTTCAGGCAGGGATAGAGGCGTGTGAAGCGTTCGCCCTCGCGCCGCATCATCGGGGCGTAGCGCGATTCGAATCCGGGAAACACCCGCTTGATCTCGGCGGTCATGGCGGCGGGGTCGCCGTGGGTGTCGAGCGCGCGGTCGGCGAACTGCAGCCGGTACATCGGTTCGACGCGGCTGACCGCCAACTCGCGGTCCATCTCGGCGCCGGCGTCCTGGAACGCCTCCTCCAGCACTTCTTTGAGCATGAGGAACGTCGGGCCGGTGTCGAAGGCGTAGTTTCCCAGTCGGATCTCGGCGTTTCGCCCGCCGACCCGGTCGCGCGCCTCCAGCACGGTGACCCTGCAACCCCGCCGGGCCAGGATCATGGCGGCGGTGAGTCCGCCGGGACCTGCACCCACGACGACGATGCGTTTGGACGATGCGTCTTGCGGCATGACTGTTCTCCTGTTGCGCGTTGCGGAACCGAAGGGTGTTGCAGGGCGAGATGATAGCCGAAACGATGGGAAAAGCAAACGGGGTGTCAGCGCATCAACAGCGGCAGCACCCGTTTCAGCCAGCGGAGGGGGAGGGGTTGGGGCGGATAGCGGAACGACGGATCGCGGCGGGTGCCGCGGCGGAGGACGCTGCGGTGGTGGGAGAAGGTGTCGAACCCGGCGCGTCCGCGGCAGGCGCCCATGCCACTCTCGCCCAAGCCGCCGAAAGGGAGCCGCGGGTTGAGGAGGTGGAGCAGGGTGTCGTTGACACAGACGCCGCCCGAACGGACCTGCGACAGAATCCGGTCCTGTGTTTCGCGGCTTTCGGAGAACAGGTAGAGCGCCAACGGCACGGGACGGTCGCGCAGCGTGTCGAGCGCCTCGCCCAGCGAATCGTAGGGGATGACCGGCAGGATCGGCCCGAAGATCTCGTCGCGCATCGCGGGCGCAGCGGGCGTCACGTCGGTCAGCACCGTCGGCGCGAAATAGCGCGCCTCGCGGTCGCAGACGCCGCCGCAGGCGACGCGCGCGCCGGCGAGCAGCCCCTGCAGGCGGTCGATGTGGCGGGGCGAGACGATGCGCCCGTAGTCGGGACTCTGCCGCGGGTCGCTGCCGTAGAACCGCTCGATCGCGCGCGCCAGCTCGTCCAGCAGCGGCGCGGCGATGCGGCGGTCGGCCAGGACGTAGTCGGGCGCGACGCAGGTCTGGCCGGCGTTGAGGAACTTGCCCCAGGCGATGCGGCGCGCGGCGACGTCGAGGCGGGCGTCGGCGCAGACGAAGCAGGGCGACTTGCCGCCCAGTTCGAGCGTGCAGGGGGTGAGCGTCGCGGCGGCGGCCTGCAGCACCTGCCGGCCGACCGCGCCGCCGCCGGTGAAGAAGATTTGGTCGAACCGCTCGCGCAGGAGTGCGGTGGCCGTGTCGGGTCCACCGGTGACGACGCACGCCCGCTCGGGCGGAAAGGCCCCCCGCACCAGGTCGTCGAGGACGGCGGCGGTGCGGGGGGCGAGTTCGGAAGGCTTGACCACCGCCGTGTTCCCCGCCGCCAGCGCCGCCGCCAGCGGCGAGACCGCGAGCTGCAACGGGTAGTTCCACGGACTGATGATCAGCGCCACGCCGCGCGGCTCGGGGACCACGGTTGCCGACGCCGGGCGCAGCAGCAGCGGACTGCCCACTGCGGCGGGGGCCATCCAGCGCCGCAGGTGGCGCCGCGCAAAGGCGATCTCGCTCAGCACGAACCCGATCTCCGACGTGTAGGCCTCGGCGGCCGGCTTGCCCAGGTCGTCGCGCAGCGCGCCGGTGAGCGCGCCCTCGGCCGCGCGGACTGCGCGGTCCAGCGCCGCCAGGGCGTCCAGGCGGGCGTTCGGACTCCGGGTGGCGCCGGTCTGGAAGAAGGCGCGCTGGCGGCGAATGATCTCGTGCGGATCCATGGCGGCTCCTTTTGCACTGGCTTTCGCGGCGGAAGAGCGTGTATCCTTGCGCGGTTACGCGGGACGTGCGTCCACATCAAAACAGGAAACGGCATGAACGTCAAGCCGGCAGGGAAAACGGTCGTTGTCGTCGGCGCGGGTCTGGGCGGGCTCTCGGCGGCGATCACCCTGGCGCAGGCCGGGTACGACGTGACGGTGTGCGAGCAGAATACCCACATCGGCGGCAAGCTGAACACGCTGACCCGCGACGGCTACGTCTTCGACTTGGGACCGTCGATCCTGACGCTGCCGCACCTGTTCGACCCGCTGTTCGGCGGGCGGACCCTGGCCGATTACGTCCCCATCCGCCCGCTGCATCCCCACTGGCGCTGTTTTTTCGAGGACGGCGCACGGGTGGACCTCGACGACGCCCCCGGGCACATGGCGGCCGAGGCGCGGCGGCTGGGCGAAGATCCCGCAGCCGTGGAGCGGTTCCTGCGGTATTCGTCCGACCTCTACGACCTGGTTGAACGCGGCTATTTCCGCGAAGGGCTCGACACGCTGGCCGATCTGCGGCGCCACTACGGGCTGGCTGCGTTCCCGCGATTCGATCTGCTGCACAGCATGCACGGGGGCGTCTGCCGGCACCTGCGCTCGCCCCATCTGCGCGACGTCTTCGATTTTTTCATCAAGTACGTCGGCTCGTCGGCGCTGCGGGCGCCGGCGCTGATGAACTGCCTGCCGACGATCCAGTTCCGCTACGGCCTCTGGTATGTCGACGGCGGCATGTACGGCCTCGCCCGCGGCCTCGGCAAGCGTCTTGCTGAACTGGGGGTCACGGTGCGACTGGGGTGCGCGGTCGCCGCCATCGACAAGGCGGGCCGGCGGGTGAGCGGCGTCACGCTGGCCGACGGAACGCGCCTGGCAGCCGACGTTGTCGTCTCCAATCTCGAAGTCATTCCCGCCTACGAGCGACTGCTGGGGGAGGACCGCCGCTTCCTGCGCCGCCTGCGGCGGTACGAGCCGGCCTGTTCGGGGTTGGTCATCGACCTCGGCCTCGACTGCCGCTACGGGCAGCTCGCGCATCACAATTTCTTCATGTCGGCCGACCAGCGCCGCCACTTCCGCACCGTGTTCGAGGAACACCGTCTGCCCGGCGACCCGACGCTCTATGTGGTCGCGGCGGCGCGGAGCGATCCGGCGGTCGCCCCCGCCGGCTGCGACGGGCTCAAGATTCTGCCGCACATCCCGTGCATTGACGACGGGCGGCCGGTCGGCGAAGCCGACTACCTGGCGCTGAAGGAGCGGGTGCTCGACAAGCTGGAGCGGATGGGGCTCGCCGATCTGCGCCGCCACATTGTGTGCGAGCATCTGTGGACACCGCTGGACATCCGCGAGCAGTACGGATCGAACAAGGGATCGATCTACGGGGTAGTCTCGGACCGTTTCCGGAATTTCGCCTTCAAGGCGCCCAAGCACAGCACCCGCTACGAAAATCTTTGGTTTGTCGGCGGCTCGGTGAACCCCGGCGGCGGCATGCCGATGGTGGTGCTCAGCGGGCAGCAGGCGGCGCGGCGGATCATCGAAGGCGCATGAGGGCGCGCCGGCTCAGTCGCGTAGGTGGCCGTTGCCGCGGGCGATCCACTTGGTCGTGGCCAGTTCGGCAGGTCCGACGGGGCCGCGCGCGTGCAGGCGGTCGGTGCTGATGCCGACGACGGCGCCGAGGCCGTAGTCGCCGCCGCCCGAGAGGCGCGTCGAGGCGTTGACCATCACCGAGGCGGAATCGACGCCGCGCGTGAAGGCGTCGGCGGCGGCGAGGCTGGCGGTGACGATGCCGTCGGTGTGTCCCGAGCCGTGTGCGTTGATGTGCGCGATCGCCGCCTCGACGCCGTCGACCACCTTCACCGCCAGAATCGGCGCGAGGTATTCGGCCGTCCAGTCGTCTTCCGTCGCCGCGTCGATGTGCGGCAGCAGGGCGCGCGCGCGCGGGCAGCCGCGCAGGGCGACGCCGTGCTGCGCGAACGCCGCGGCCAGCGGCGGCAGGAGGCGGGACGCGGCGGCGCCGTCGACCAGGAGTTTTTCGAGGGCGTTGCAGACCTCGACCCGCTGGCACTTGGAATTCACGGCCAGCGCGACGGCCATCGCCTCCGGCGCGTCGGCCGCCAGGTAGAGGTGGCAGATCCCCTCGTAGTGCTTGAGTGTCGGGATGCGCGATTCCTCGGCGACGGCGCGGATCAGCGACTTGCCGCCGCGGGGGATGATGAGGTCGACGTCGCGCGTCAGGCGCATCAGGCTCGACGCCCCCTCGTGTCCGGGGATGGCGATGAGCTGGATGACGTCGCGCGGCAGGCCCGCCCCGGCGGCGGCGGTGGCCATCGCTTCGGCCAGCACGCGGTTGGTGCGCAGCGCCTCCGAGCCGCCGCGCAGGATCACCGCGTTGCCGCTCTTGAGGCAGACGGCGGCGGCGTCGGTGGTGACGTTGGGGCGCGACTCGTAGATGATGCCGATGACACCCAGGGGGACGCTGATTTTCGAGACCTGCAGGCCGTTGGGGCGGGTGTGTCCCTCCAGCACCCGTCCGACCGGGTCGGGGAGGGCGGCGACCTCTTCGAGGCGCGCGCACATGTAGTCGAAAACCTTGGGGGTTACACGCAGGCGGGCGAGCAGTGGTCCCGTGGTCCCAGCCGCCTCGGCCGCGGCGACGTCGGCCGCGTTCGCCTCGTAGAGCGCGGGGGCGGCGTCGCGCAGGGCCTGCGGCATCGCGGCGAGCGCGCGTTGGCGCACCTCACCCGGCGCCGCCGCAGTCACGCGGGCCGCGGCGCGCGCGCGTGCTCCGATTTCACGAACTTCCGGCAGAATGTCCATCTCGTTTCTCCGTTTGCGTTTGGGCAGAATATCTGAGGATCCTGCAGAACCCCTGCAGGAGCCGGGAACCAGAGTTCAGGATGCCAGGGTTCAGGTGAAAATCATCTCCTGAACCCCGAACCCTGAA
>CAYVKQ010000193.1:0-6054 GCA_964451945.1 uncultured Lentisphaerales bacterium | reverse complement strand
TGTGGCCGCATCTGACACTCTACGAGAACGTGGCCTTTGGCCTCGAAATGCGCAAGGTCGGCAAGGGGGAAATCCGGCGGCGCGTGACCGAGGCGCTGGAGCGGGTCCGCCTGGGCGACCGCGCGCAGGCGCGTCCGAACCAGCTTTCGGGCGGACAGCAGCAGCGGGTGGCGCTGGCGCGCGCCCTCGTGGTCGAGCCGCAGTGCCTGCTGCTCGACGAGCCGCTCTCCAACCTCGACGCCAAGCTGCGGCTGGAGATGCGGGTCGACATCCGGCGGATCTGCAAGCAGGCGGGGATCACGGCGGTCTACGTGACGCACGACCAGAAGGAGGCGCTCTCGATCGCCGACCGCCTGGCGGTGATGCGCGACGGGCGGCTGGAGCAGGTCGGCACGCCCGCAGGGGTCTACCGCGATCCGGCGAACGCGTTTGTCGCGGGGTTTATCGGCGAGGCGAATTTCATTGGCGGCCATGTCGAGCGGGACGAGGGGGCGCTGCTGCGCATCCGCACCGCGGCGGGGCTGTTCGCCGCCGCGGCCAAGGCCGGCGCGCCGCCTCCGGGAGCGGCGGTCCGCCTCTGCATCCGGCCCGAGGCGCTGCGGCTCGACCGGCCGCCGGCGGCGTGTCCGAACGTCCTCTCGGGCCGGCTGCGGCAGACCATCTACCAGGGCGAGGTGGCGCAGCACGAGATCGCGCTGACGGCGTCGGGCGCCGCGTGGGAGGTCAAGGCGTTCGAGCTCAATCCGCGGCAGGCGGCGGCCCCCGACGCCGTCACCTGCTGGGTCGATCCCGAACAGGTGATCGTCCTGGCCGACGACGCGCCGGCGGAGGCGGCGCCGGCATGAGGAACGTCTGGGTCATCCTGGCGGCGGTCGCGGTCGTGGCGCTGCCGTTTCTCTTCCGCCGCCCCTCCGAACGGGCGGAGTGGCGCCCCGGCGATCCGGTGCTGGTCGTCATCTCGCCGCACAACGAGGCGATCCGCCAGGAGTTCGGCGAGGGATTCAGCGCCTGGCACCGGCGGCAGTACGGCGCGCCGGTCAAGGTTGACTGGCGGGTGATCGGCGGCACCACCGAGATCATGCGCTACCTGGTGTCGCAATTCGCCGGCAGTGCGCAGGCGTGGTGGGGACGGCTGGGCCGCTCCTGGCCGGCGGGCGGGGGCGAGCGGATGTTTGACTCCCGCTTCGATCCCGGCACGCCACCCGGCGCGGCGCGGGACGATCCCGCGGCGCGCCTCCGCTTCGAGGAGCAGGCGGCGCTGTGGCGGGCCTTCCGCGCCAGCGACGATCCAGACGAGGCGACCAGCCGCATCGACCTCTTTTTCGGCGGCGGCGCCTACGACCACGGGCGCGCCGCGGCGCAGGGGCTGACCGTCCCGCTGTGGCCGCCCGACGGCCCCGCTCCCGGCGCGGGCGTGGCGCGCGCCCTCTACGAGCGGGTGCGCGAGATCCCCCGCGAGGCGGGCGGCGAGACGTGGCGCACCGACGTCTACCTCGGCACGGTGCTCAGTACCTTCGGCATCTGCTATAACCCCGACCGCCTGCGTGACCTGGGCGTGGCACATCCGCCGCGCGTCTGGCGCGACCTCGCCGATCCCGCCTATTTCGGGCAAGTCGGCGTCACCGATCCGACCAAGAGCGGCAGCGTCGCCAAGGCCTTCGAGATGATCATCCACGAGCAGTGCGCGCGGGCGGTCGCCGCCGCCGGGTTCACCGACGCACAGATCCGGTCGTTCGAACAGCGGACCGTGGCCGCGCGCCTGCCCCCGGGCGAAGTGCCCACCGGGGTGCCGGCGGCCTACCAGGAGGCGGTCGCGCGCGGCTGGGTCGCCGGGGTCAACCTGGTGCGGCTGATCGGCGCCAACGCCCGCTATTTCACCGACGGCGCGGGCAAGGTGCCGATCGACGTCGGCGACGGCGTCGCGGCGGCCGGCATCGCGATCGATTTCTACGGCCGCTTCCAGGCCGAGTCGGCGCGGGCGCCCGACGGCACGCCGCGCCTCGTCTATGTGACGCCGCACGGCGGTTCGAGCGTCAGCGCCGACCCGATCAGCGTCCTGCGCGGCGCGCCGAACAAGGAACTGGCGCTCCGCTTCGCCCTCTACGTCATGGGCCCCGAGGGGCAGAAGCTGTGGAACTACCGGCCGGGAACGCCCGGCGGGCCGCGCCGCTTCGCCCTCTGCCGCATGCCGATCGCGCGTGAGTTCTATCCCGCCGGCGGCGGGGCCGAGGCCGCCGCCGCGCACCGCCCCTACACCAACGACGACCTGACCGACCCCGGCGTCGACGCCTATGCGCTCGCCGCCCGGTTCGACTACCAGCCGCGTTGGACCGGACGCCATTTCGGCATCCAGCGCGACCTGGTCAAGGCGATGTGCCTCGACTCGGGCGACGAGCTGCGCGCCGCGTGGCGGGCGGTCCGCACGGCGGGCGGCCCCGGCGCGGCGCCGCGGGCGATGGCGATGCTGCAGCGGCTGCCCGACGTTCCCGAACCGCTCACCTGGAGCAGCGCCATCGGCGCCTACAATGGCTATCGCCGCGAAGAGGTGCTGCGCGCGTGGACCGCCTTCTTCCGCGCCAGCTACCGCGAGGCCGAGGCAACGGCCGCCGCAGAGGCCGGGCACGTTCCGCAGACGGCACGCTGAACGAAGACGCGCGGGCGGCGGCCGGGGCGCGGATGGTGTGGGGAAGCGTCCTGCTACCGCAGCAACATCATCGTCCCCTTGGAACCGGTTCCCTGGAAGGCGTACAAAACGATATCGTTGCCGCCCGTGACCGCGCCGGAGGCTTCATCGCCAGTATAGCTGATCCGGCACGAAGCGGCTTTGCCGCCGTACATGCCCAGATCCACCGTCGCGTCCTGAAGCAGCCCCTTGAAGGTGCCGCCGATCGCCGCGGCACCGTTGTTGACAAGGATGAAGATCCGGGAGTCCGGGGGAATGGGACCGGCGACGGGACTGTTCGTGAAGGTCGCGCCGTTCAACGTCACCACGCCGTTGTTGATCGTGATCTGGTCGTGCTTCCGTCCGGGAACCGCGCCCGCGAGATCGACCTTGAACAAGGAGGTGCCGGCCGTGAAAGAAAGATTGGAGTTGATCGTGAGCGCACCGCAGCCGTCGCCGGCGGAGAGCGCGGCGCCCGCCTCGATCGTCACGCGGGCGTCGATCCTGCCGGTCACGGCGAGGGTTGCGCCGCTTTTGACTTCCACCTTGTTGCGGCCGGTCGCGTTGTTGCTCGTGCTGCCGAGCACCTCGCCGGTCAGCTTGAGCGCCTGCCCGTTGCCGCCCAGGATCAGCCACAGGTAGCCGTCCCACACGCTGAAGGCGTCGTCGATCCAGATGTCGTTGGCAACGGTCGCCGGTCCCGGATCGGCGCGGATGTGCTGGTACCGGTCGTGAACATTGTAGGCCTTGATGGTCAGCAGCCCGCTCCCCAGCGCATGGTCGCCGGCCACGTAGAGGCCGTACGTACCGGCGCTGAGGTGGCAGGCGCTATAGAAAACGACGCTACTGAAGTCGTTGCTCCCGGTCAGCGAGAGGATGCCGTGGCCGCCGGTCAGGCGCACGCTGCGCGGGCCATCCGGCATAGCGATGTCATTGTTCAGGTTCAGCCGGTTGTAGTACCCGACCCCGATGGTGTAGTTGGTCACCGGTCCGCGCAAGGCGATGGCGTTGGTGAACGTCAGCGTCTTGCCCTGGTATCCTCCGGTGCCGACGGAGAAATCATCCCAGATGTCGAGGGCGTTCGGCAGCGTCATGTCCTGCAAAGGTAGCAGGAAAACCTTGGTGGTGGCAGTCACATTCTTGTCGCCGATCAGCGAGAAGGTGCCGCTGCCGAGGGCGTTGGTGTGGCCGATGGCGAGAAAGCCGTTGGTCAGCGAGGTGCCGCCGCTGTAGCTGCTGTCGCCTTTCAGGCTCAGAACGCGGTTTTGTCCCGCCCAGATCGCCAGGTGGCATCCCGGCGCCGACTCGCCGATGTCGCCGCTCAAGGTCATCGCCGGCATGCTGTAGCCGGCGTTCTGTTCCAGGTACGTGTGGCCATTGAGCGTGATCGGCGTGGTCAGGTGCAAGCCGACGCCCGAGTTGAACCGGAGCCGGTTCGTCTGGAAGAGGAAGCGGTTGGTCAGCGTGAGACTGGCGTTGCCGCCGCCGTTGGCGAACACGCCGTTTGAGACGACGACGGTCCCGCCGCCCAGGCTCGCATCGGCGCCGACGGCGAGCGTGCCGGCGGAGAGGAGCGAGCCGGTGACGGAGGGGCAGACGCCCAGGGCGTAGAGGTTTGCGCCGTTGCAGTGGATGAAACAGGTGTCGTTGGTGCCGCGGAGGTACAGGTACCCCTCGGTCGCGCTGCTGACCGTCGGTCCCTTATAGGTGTTGTTCGCCTTCAGGTCGAGCGTCCGGATGTTTGTCTTGGTCAGACCGTAGCCGGCGCCGCCGTCGCTCACGCAACCGAACACGGAGAGCGTGGCGGGGTAGGCCGTGCCCGTATTCCACACCGCGTGCGTTCCGAGGACGACATCGTTGCTGATGGTCCCGTTGCTGGCCGTCAGGGCGCCGCTGCGGAGCGTCAGCGGGGCGTTGGTGAAGGTGAAGGCCTCGTTGAGGGTCAGGCTGGAGATCTCCCGCGGCGCGTCCACGTTCACCACAGGGCCGGCCGGCTTGGTGCGTGTATTGACCGGGAAGACGATGGCGGCCGTGCCGTCGCTGGCCGGCGCCGCGTCGTCGTTCCAGTTGGCGCCGGTGCTCCAGGCATTGCCCGGGCCCTCTCCGTCCCAGGTGCTGCCGGCCTGCAAACGAAGCAGTGGAATCATCAGAAAAGAGAAGAAAAAACGAGTCGCATGTTTCATGTTCGCCCTCCCGGGTCATCCT
Organism: uncultured Lentisphaerales bacterium; assembly: GCA_964451945.1. GTDB lineage: Bacteria > Verrucomicrobiota > Kiritimatiellia > RFP12 > JAAYNR01 > JAAYNR01. The sequence goes on along the minus strand of CAYVKQ010000193.1, from coordinate 1,187 downwards.
GCCAGCGTGTAATTCAGTGTGTCTCGAGAATCACATTTTCAAATTTTGAGCGATCGGATGCGAAAAGTCAAACCGGAACGCGCGCCTCACGCGTCGCGTTCGAGCGGCGCGAAGAGGAGGAGGCTCGCCTCGAACAGCAGCCAGGTGGGGAGCGCCATGCAGAGCTGGCTGATCACGTCGGGCGGGGTCAGCAGGGCGGCGAGGACGAAGATGCCGAGGACCAGATAGGGGCGGAGGTGGCGCAGCGTCGCCACGCGGACGACGCCGAAGGCGACGCAGAAGAAGAGGATGATGGGAAGTTGGAACATCAGCCCGAACCCCAAGGCCAGCATGAAGGCGATTCCCACCACGCTTTCGACCTGCAGCATCGGCCGGATCGTGTCGGAGCCCATGCCGTAGGCGAAACGCATCAGCCCCGGGAAGACGGCGAAGAGGGCGAAGCAGGCGCCCAGCACGAACAGCAGGCTGCTCGCCCCCGCCAGCCGGGTGACCGCGCGCGCCTCCTTCGGGCGCAGCGCGGGGACGATAAACCGCCACGCTTGGTAGGCGATCAGCGGCGCGGCGCAGGTGGTCGCGCAGACGAGCCCGACCTTCAGCCGCATGAAGAACAGCGCCATCGGCTTCAGGTAATAGAGGGCGGCGCCGGCGGGACAGGCCCACCGCTGGATCCATTCGATCAGCGGCTGGGCCAGGAAGTAACAGGGAATCAGGAACACGGCGACGCTCAGCACCATGCGGAAGAGGCGTCGGCGCAGCTCTTCCAGATGCTCCAGCAGCGGCATGGTCCCTTCGGCCGACATGGAGTCTCCCGCCGGCTCAGGGTTTGTCGCCGGAGGGCGGGGTGCCGTTCCCGTCAGACTTGGGCGGGGCGGCGTCGCCCTCTTCGACTGCGCGGGTCAGCTCGTCCTTCGCCTTTTTGAACTCGTTGAAGGCCTTGCCGAGCGAACGCGCCACCTCGGGCAGGCGGCGCGCGCCGAACAGCAGCAGGATGATCAGAAAAATGATGACCCATTCCCAGAATCCGATGCCCATGGCGCGCCTCCCGATGTGTGAACCGTGATGTACGATAGAAGAACAGTGTAGGCGCTTCGCGCGCGCTGGCCAAGCGGTTTTCGCGCCGATTCCTTCTTGGGGGCGCATGGCGGTTCTGACGGGGATCTTGGGGGCGTTCAAGGAGAAGAGCAAGA
>CAYVKQ010000192.1:0-6087 GCA_964451945.1 uncultured Lentisphaerales bacterium | reverse complement strand
CGACACCGGCAAGGCCGCCTGCGGCGACGCCTGCCGCCCCGGCTGCCGCTGCGGCAAGTATGTCGAGATCTGGAACGACGTCTTCATGCAGTACAACAAAACCGCCGACGGCCGCTACGAGCCGCTCAAGCAGCACAATGTCGACACCGGCATGGGCGTCGAGCGGACCATCTGCATGATGAACGGCTGCCGGACGGTCTACGAGACCGAGCTCTTCGCCCCGCTGATGGCGAAGATTGCGGAATGGACGACCGCGCGCCCGGCCGACGAGGCGGCCGCCGTCCGCGCCGAGCGGATCATCGCCGACCACATGCGCACCGCGGTCTTCATCCTCTGCGACCCCAAGGGCGGGGTCAAGCCGGGCAACCTCGGCGCCAACTACGTGCTGCGCCGCCTCATCCGCCGCTCGGTCCGCTACGCCAAGCTGCTCGGCATCGCCCCCGGCTACACCGGCGCCCTGGCCGGGGTCGTGATCGACAACTACACCGCCGCCTATCCCGAGCTGGAGGCCGGGCGCGACGCCTGCATCCGCGAGCTGGTCGCCGAAGAGGAGCGCTTTGAGAAAACCCTCGCCGCCGGCCAGCGGGAGTTCGACAAAGTTTCCGCCGCGCTCGCGCAGCACGGCCAGAAGACCCTCTCCGGCCGCACCGCCTTCAAGCTCTACGATACCTACGGCTTCCCGCTGGAGTTCACCGAAGAGCTGGCCGCCGAACAGGGACTCGCCGTCGACCGCGCCGGCTACGAAGAGGCGTTCAAGAAGCATCAGGAACTCTCCAAGCAGGGCGACGCCACCTTCAAGGGCGGCCTCGCCGACAACACCGCGGCGACCACGCGGCTGCACACCGCCACCCATCTGCTGCACAAGGCACTGCAGACGGTGCTGGGTCCGCACGCCCTGCAGAAGGGCTCCAACATCACCCCCGAGCGGCTCCGCTTCGATTTCGCCCATCCGGAAAAGGTCGGCCCCGCGCAGCTCGCCGAGATCGAGCGGATCGTCAACGACGTCATCGCGCGCGACCTGCCGATCACCTGCGAGACCATGCCTTTCGAGCAGGCCAAGGCGTCGGGCGCGACCGCGCTCTTCAGCGCCAAGTACGGCGAAGAGGTGAGGGTCTACACCGTCGGCGATTTCTCCAAGGAGGTCTGCGGCGGGCCGCACGCCACCCGCACGGGCGAGCTGGGCGCCTTCAAGATCCAAAAGGAAGAGGCCTCCTCGGCCGGCGTCCGCCGCATCAAGGCGGTGCTCGCCGCGAAGGCGTGACCACTCCGGTCATCCAGATGCCAGACTCGGGGAACCGGAATGTAAACGGGAGCAAGCCCCGAAAAAATGACAGACGGTCTGAAAGTGTGCGGGAGCCATCTGCGGCGTCTGACCGCGGCGGCGGCGCAGACCGGCGGGGCGATGTGGCCGAGCGTGGTTGACGTGCGTACCGGACGCATGCCCGGGGGCGCCCCTGTCCCGCGGCGCGTCTACCGTCTGATTGGGGCGCCCCGCGGCAGCACCCTCTACTGGGACCAGCCGCTGCTGGTCGCGGCCTTCGGGCTTTCGCGGGCGTCGGGCGATCCGGCGTACGCGCAGGCGGCCGACCGTTACGTGGCCGCCTTTCTGGAGCACTGCGTGGCGGCGAACGGCATGTTCCGCTGGGGCAACCACCAGTACTACGACGTACTCGAGCGGAAAGTCGTCGAATTCCACGAAGGCTACCACGAGCTGCGCCCGATCACCCCGGCCTGGGAGGTCTTCTGGAGACTCGATCCGCAGAGGACGGACGCGTACATCCGCCGGATGGCGGCGCGGCACCTGTATGATCCGGCGCGGGGCGGCTTCAACCGGCATGACGACGGCCGGAAGGGGCATGCCTTTATCGAGGCAGGCGGTATTCTGTGCGAGTCGCTGGCCTGGCTCGCCGCCAAGGCGGGCGACAAAAGCCTGTCGGAAACGGCCCTGCGTATCGCCCGCTACAGCTTCGATGCCCGGAACCGGGACACCGGGCTCGTGCCCAACGAACCGGACACGGGCCGCTGGGACGCGAAGGTCTGCACGAGCGAGATCGGCCTGTGGGCGAACTGCCTGCTGCGCGCGGCTGCCTTCGCGGACACCGGCGCGCTCGTCGAGATGGCGCGTGACGCGGTTCGCGCCTATCTGAGCCACGCGTGCGACCAGGAGACCAACGGCTACTTCGGACAGGTCGGCGTGCGCGACGGGAAACCGGTGGTCGCGGCGGCCCCGGGGTATTGGCCGCGACAGTATGCCGACGCCTGGACGACCGACCAGTGGCCGACCCACGACTATCCGACGGAGTTGGCCGAGGCGTGCCTCTCGCTCCACGGCCTGACCGGAGAGGAACTCTTCCGCGAGCACGCCCTGCGGCTGGGGCGCGTGTTCACGGCGACCCGCCCCGCGCGGAGCGGCAGGTGGGCGTATGCGGAGAGCTACGGCCGCTGCATCCACTTTCTGGCCCGCGCCGGGCGGGATCTGGGCGAGGAGGGGTTCTCGAGCGACGCCCGCGCCCTGGCGTCCGAGGCAGTGGCGGCGCTTTCCCTGAATGGCATGTTCCAGGGTTATCCGGGCGGCGGTCTCTACGAGTCAGTGGACGGGATCGGCTACCTGATGCTCGCCCTCCTAACGCGGGCCGCGCCCGCAACCCGAAATTCTCACCACGAAGTCACGAAGGACACGAAGAAGGAGCGAGTCATTAAAAAACTTCGTGCTCTTCGTGCCTTCGTGGTGCAAGAACTTGTTCTTTATTGCTGTTGTTGGTTTGTAAGGCACTAACACTCGACACGGAACGCCCGGTCGAACGGTATGGCTTCGGCTTCTGACACGGAAAATGAATAAGCGACCGCCAGCATCCCGCCAACAGGAGAACCATGCCCCCGTAGACGTCGAGGCGCCAAAGGGGAAGCGCCTCGGACGCGCGTTCTACCGGCAACCGGCCCCTGAATTGGCGCCCCGGCTGCTGGGCAAATGGCTGTGCCGGCGGTCGGGACGGCGGACGCTGCGCCTGCGGATTACCGAAACCGAGGCCTACTACGGCGAGGCCGACACCGCGTGCCATGCCCGCCGGGGACGCACGCCGCGCACCGACATCATGTACGCCGCGGGGGGGCACGCCTACATCTACCTCTGCTACGGCATGCACGAGATGCTCAACATCGTCTCCGGCGCCGCAGACTTCCCCGAGGCGGTCCTCATCCGCGGTGTCGAAGGCGCCGACGGTCCGGGAAAACTCACCCGCGCCCTGGGCATCACACGCGGGCTGAACCGCGAGGATCTCACGGTTTCAAAGCGCCTCTGGATCGAAGACGACGGCGCCGCGGTCCCGTTCACGACCGCGCCGCGGATCGGGATCGCCTACGCCTCGGCGCGCGACCGCCGCCGCCGCTGGCGATTTGCGGCGGCACCGTGCGCTCAGGCTGACGCTGTTATTCACCGCAAAGAACACAAAGAACGCAGAGAAAGAGGCCCGTGAAGCGCAAGGCGCGCCGGGAAAACTACTCGGCACAATCTTTGTGTTCTTTGCGTTCCTTGTGGTGAATTCCCGGTTTGGGAATGCCTGACGCCCGTGCGTCAGCCCCCCCAGAAAACAAACACTTCGTGATCTTCGTGTCTTTCGTGGTGAGATCCCAGCGTCAGCCCGAGCCTCGGCGTCCTTGGCGTCTTGGCGGTTTGCCCCCCACGGTCCATCCCCGCTTTTCGCTTGCTGTCGGGCGCGCTTCGGGTGATGATGTGCGGCCGTGATTGATTTCAAAGACATCAGCCTGCGCTATGGCACCCAGGTCGTGCTCGACAACGTGAGTTTCCGCATCCACGCGGGCGAACGCGTCGGCATCGTCGGACCCAACGGCGCGGGCAAGAGCTCGCTGTTCCAGATGATCATCGGCGACCGTTCGCCCGACGGCGGCGCCGTCGCGCTCGAGGGGAAGCCGTCCATCGGCTACGTGCGACAGCACCTGGAGCCGGCGGACGACGCCGAAACACTGCTGGAATACGCGTTGCGCGGCGTGCCGCGCCTGCACGACATGGAGCAGGAACTGCACCGCCTCGCCGCCGCCACCGAGGCTGCCGCCGACGAGGCGGAGAAGACGCGCCTGCTGCGCCAGACTGGCGAGTTGCAGTCGCAGTTCGAGCACCTTGGCGGCTACCTCCTCGAAAGCCGCGTCAAGGCGGCCCTGGGCGGCCTCGGCTTCGAGGCGGCCGCCTTCGACCGCCCCTTCCGCACCTTCAGCGGCGGCTGGCGGATGCGCGCCGAGCTGGCCCGCATCCTCGCCTCGGTCCCCGACTTGCTGCTGCTCGACGAACCGTCGAACTACCTCGACCTCCCCGCCGTCGAGTGGCTGCAGCGGTTCCTCCGCTCGTTCGAGGGGACGCTGCTGCTGATCTCGCACGACCGCTACCTCCTGCGCTCGCTGACCACCGTCACGCTGGAGGTCGATGCAGGCCTCTGCACCCGCTACCCCGGCAACCTCGACTACTACCTGCGCGAGCGCGAGACGCGCTACGAGAACCTGCTGGCGGCCAAGGCCAACCAGGACCGGCGGCGCGAGCAGCTCGAACGGTTCGTCGAGCGGTTCAAGGCGACCAGCACCAAGGCCTCTCAGGCGCAGAGCCGGGCCAGGCAACTGGAGAAGATGGAGGAGATCCGCCTGCCCAAGCGGAGCCAGGCGGGAGGCTACCTGCGCCTCGCGCCGGCGCCCCACTGCGGCGTCGAGGTGGCGCGGCTGGAGGGGGTTTCGTTCTCCTACGACGGCGTGCGCAAGGTGCTGGACGGGGTCGACCTCGACATCTCCCGCGGCGACAAAGTCGCCATCATCGGCTACAACGGCATGGGCAAGACGACGCTGCTGCGGCTGATCGCCGGGGTGCGCCGGCCCGGCGAAGGACGGGTGACCCTGGGGCACAAGGTGGCCCCCGGCTACCAGTCTCAGGAGTTCGCCGAGACGATCCCGCCCGAGGCGTCGGTGCTGGAAATCGCCAAGCGGGCCGCGCCCGGCGCCACCGAGCGCGACCTACGGACGCGCCTCGGCAGCTTCGGGTTTTCGGCCGACGACATCACCAAGCCTTGCGGCGTGCTCAGCGGCGGCGAGAAGATCCGCCTAGCTTTTCTGCGCCTCTTCCTCAATCCTCCCAACTTCCTGCTGCTCGACGAGCCGACCACCCACCTCGACCTCGACGGCCGCCGCACCCTGGAACGGGCGCTGCGCGCCTATGACGGCACGGTCTGCCTCGTCAGCCACGACGTCGACTTCGTCCGCGCCACGGCGACGTCGGTGATCGAGATCTCCCCCGCCGGGGTGCGGCGCTTCCCCGGCGGCTACGACTACTACCGCGAAAAGACGGCGGGCGAAGCGGCGGCAACGGAAGCCCCCGACGGAACGGCGCCGCCGGCCGCCGACGCGGACGCCTCCCTCTCGTCCAAGGACCTCCGCCGCATCCGCGCGCAGGAGCGGGCCAAGCGGGCGCCGCAGATCCGCGACCTGCGCCGCCGCGTGACGCGCGCCGAAGCGGCGATCGCGGCGCTGGAGGCGGAGCAGACCGAGATTTCCGGCCGCCTCGCCGACGCCGCCCCGGGCACCGATTTCGCCGACCTTAGCAAGCGGCTGCGGGGCGTGCAGCACAGCCTGCACCTCGCCGCCCTCGAATGGGAGGAGGCGGCCACGCGCCTGGAGGCGCTGGAAAAAGAACAGGCCGAGGCGCAGGAGGCGCTCGCCTGAGGGGGGGAGGACTCTGAGGCTCGTGCAAAACCCCTGCTGGTAGGGGTGGATATCCGCACCGTCCGCGGACGTTTCGGAGAAACGTCCCTATCGCTGGCGCATCTACAAGAGGTCTTGCAGGAGCTTCCGTTCACTTAGCTAGCTTCTTAAACCGAAGTTCCAGCCACAGGCCATGCGCAATTCTACGCGCAACTACTTGATCAATAACGTGCTATCTTCCCCGTTTGCAAGCATTTTCCATTCCAAATGTTCCCATGTAAATCAAATAAAACGCAAACGGAAGCTCCATGCGGACCGTCTGCCGGCCCGTTACCGGCTCCAGCTTTCGAATTTCTTGTCACGCGTGTACTCGCTGCCCGAACTGCCGCCGCC
>CAYVKQ010000191.1:0-6134 GCA_964451945.1 uncultured Lentisphaerales bacterium | reverse complement strand
CGTCCCACTGCGCGATCAACCCGTCTTGAACGTAGGCGCTCGCAGGCACGTCCGCGCGCGCCGCAGTCGGCGCCATCGCCAACAGCGACGTGAACACCGCCACACACCGTATCGTCCGCATTTCAACCTCCCGGTTCTCACAGGGTGGAAACCCGACTCGGCAATTTATGGATCATTTGTATCATCGACCGGCGGAACCGGCCTTGACAAAACCGCCATTTTCTAGCACGTTTTTGCCAGAGCCTCTACCTGAGGATGAGGCAGAAACCGCCCGGCCAGACGAACCGGCCGAGGCCCCCGGCGCCCGTATCGATCAAGACGCTTTCCGACCAGCCCTTGCCGTTGCGGTGGGTCGGCGAGCGGATGGCGAGCGTGTGGTCGTTGAGCCGCACCTGCGCCCCGTCGCCGAGGTACAGGTCGGCGATCTTCGCGCCGCCGGTGAGTACCAGCGCGCCCGACGCGCTGACATGGAAAGCGATATCGCGGAAAATAGCCGGATCGTCGCCGTTCACGGTGACGGGGAACTCGCTCGCCAGGGGGCGGAACGGATTGGCGTCCGTCGCGCCGTTGCCGTTTGCGAGGTAGACGGTACCGCCCGTGTCGCCGGCGTTCCGGATGAAGACGGTGCCCGACGACGAGCGCGGGATGTAGGTCGTCGTCGAGCCGGTGTAGATGTAGCCGCCGTATGCCTGGATCCTGCCCGTGAAGGCGGAGAGATCCGTTGCCGCCGTCTGATAGAGCGCAATCCGGCCGCCGCCGCCGGGATGGCCGCTGGTCACGTAGCCGCCGTCGGCCCGCAGCACGCCCGAACCGAGAAGGCGCCGGGTGGAAACGTAGACGCTGCCTCCTGAGCCGGAGTACCAGTCTCTGCCGCCTTGGGCGTCCGCGTCGACGGCCCCGTCGATGCGCAGATCGCCGCTAACGAAAAGCTTGACGGCTCCGCCGCCCGCATAACCCGCGGTCGCGCCGGAGCCCAGCGCGGTCGGCGCGATGATCGAGCCGTAGCACGGCTTGACCGAGTCGGGCGCATTGCCGTTCGAGGCGCGGCCGCCGTGGCTGGACCCCGCATTGGACTTGCTGCACCCGGGACCATCGCCGCCGGCATAGCCCTTGGCTTTGACGTCGATCCTGCCGCCCGCCTCGACGGTGGCGTTGCCGCCGACAGCCAAGTCAATCTTGTAGGCCTCCGTGGATGCGTTGGCCTTGTGCGTGACGACGCCGCCGTTGCGCACGAAAAGCGCGTTCCCGACCGCGGACGGCGCGTTCAGCGAGAGCGTCCCGTTTGTCCGCACGTCGACCGTGCCCGAAACCGTGAGCGCCGCCGTCGCCGCGAGGGACGCCGCGCCCGCGCCGCCGCCCAGCGTCAGCTGCGCGATCTCCGTCGCCGCGCCCAGCGTCACCGCCGCGGCGGTGTCGATGACCACCCGGTCGCCCGCGCCCGGCGCCTGGCCGCCCGACCAGTTGGCATCCGTCCCGAAATCGCCGGACGCCCCGCCGGTCCAGACGAACAGGTCTTCGCCGAAGACCCAGTTCGCGTTGCCGCCGCCGTCGATGGAGGGCGCGTCGCCGTGGATCGTGATGCCGCCGGAGGCGTCGCACTTCGAAACCGAAACGCCCGACACGCGCTCCAAGTCCGTGACCTTGAGCTTCCAGGCTCCGTCGCCGCCGGAGCCGAGCGTCAGCGACGCGGCGCCACCGACCGCGCCGTCGAGCCGCAGCTCCCTGAGCGACACCGTCTCGCCCGCGGCGAAGGTCATCGCGAGCGGCGCGGCGAGGGCGCACGAGAGGGCGTCCGCCGCGAGCGCGTCGCCCCACGCGACGGAGCCGCCCGTCTTGGAGACGGACACGGTCTGGATGGCGTTGCCGCCGACCGTGACCGTCTGCGCGTTGCCGCCGGCGAGCACGAGTCTCGCGATCGCGCCGGAGACGGCGCCGCCGAGATCGAGGTCGCCCTCCACCGCGATGGTTTCCCCGCCGTCGACGTTGAGCGTGCCGGCGACCGTGAGCGCGTTGGTGAGCGTGAGGTCGCAGCCGTTCAGCGCGAGCGACGCGCCTGCGGCGACGGTGAGCGAATTGAGCGTCAGCGGGGAGGAAAGCACCGGATCGTGCGTTTTTCCGGCTGGAATGGTGACGATGTCCGTCTCGACCGGTACGCGCACGGGATCCCAGTTCGCGGGATCGGCCCACTGCGTATTCGATCCGCCCGTCCAGGTGATCGGATCGCCTGGTTGGACGGTCGTGAACATCCAGTTGTCGGAGTTATGGCCGCCGTCCACCGAATGGATGGCGACGAGAAACCCCGCGATGGAGGAGGCATCGGAATGCGCCACGTCGAGATACCGGAGGTCGGAGAGGTCCGAGCCGGCGCCCGCTTCCAGCGTCCAGTCGGTGTCGGCGGCGTCGCCTTCGAGCGTGAGCAGGTTCCCCTTTTCGCCGTTCAGCGTCAGCCTGCCGCCCGGCAGGATCGAAAGCCGCGAACCGGCCGTGCCGAAGCGGATCGTCTTGCCGCCGGCCGTGCAGGCGAGCGTATGGAAGGCGTTGGTGCCCGTGACCACCGCCGTGTTCGTCGACCAGAGGACGACATCGCTGTTGCTCTCGGCGGTGAAGAGTGACGCGTTGCTCCAGCTGCCGCCGGCTTCGAGTCTGTGTCCGCCGCGGAGCAGCAGCCGCCCCTTGTCGCGGATGACGAGCGAACCGACGCGGACTGTCCCCATGTCGGAGCCGATTTCCGTGTATTTCGCCGTCGCGGTCGAATTGGAGTTGGCGATGACCAGGGTGCCCTCGTCCGCCGCATGCGCACCGGTCTTCAGATAGACCGTGCCCGCGCCGGAATAGAGCGTCGTGCCCTGCGCGCCGCTGCACGCCGTGATGCGCGACTCGTCGAAGTCCGAGAAGTCGGCGTCCGGATCGGTGAGCCACACCGCGACGCGGCCGCCGCCGCCCGGGGTCTGATAGCCGGTGACGCTGCCGCCGTTCGCGCTGATGCGCCCTGCGCCCGCGATGGAGCGGGCGGTGATCCACACGCTGCCGCCGGCACCGGCATGATAGCTGCCGGAATTGCCCTCCGCGTCGATCGAGCCGTCGTTCACGAGTTCTCCCTCGATCATCAGACGTATCGTTCCGCCGCCGGGCTGTTTCATGCCGCCCGACCCCATCGTCACCGGGCACGTCGGCGAGCCGTAGCAGATGTCGCCGGACTCCTTGTTGGCGATGCCGGCATGGGACCCGCCGCGGTTCTCCGTACCGGTGTTGGGTTTGCCGGGACCGGTATTGGTCGCATGGCCGCGCCCTTTCGCGGAAATGGAGCCGCCCGCGCGGTTCGTGACCGCGCCCGAGACGGTCAGATCGATGCCGTAGACCTTCGAAGAGCCATTCGCCGTGTGCGTGATCACCGCGCCGCTCAAGAGTTCCAGCGACCCCTGCAGGGTCGTGGCGAAATCGCTCGTGAAGGTGCAGCCGCCCGCCAGCCGAAGGACGCCGCCGCCCGAAAGACCCGCGCGCAGCACGCCGCCGGCGGCGTAGGAATTCAGGTTGCAGCCGATCGCTTCGCCGTCCTTGAAGACGATCGTGCCGCCATGGAGCCGGATCGTGTGGGCGTAGTCGGAGTAGGTCGTGGTGTCGAGTTCCGTCTCCGCGAGGTCGCAGACGATGCCCGCCGGCGCGCCGAGGACGGCGCGGTCGCGGAAGACGATCTTCCTCGGCTTGAACGCGGCGTCCTCGGCCGTCCAGCCCGTGTAGGCTGTGCGCGAGGTGGCGGTGAGCGCGGCCGTATCCTCCGTCTTCATCCCGTCCACAACGAGCGTGCCGCGACCGACGCCGTCCGCCCCCGCCTCCATGTAAACGGTGCCGCCGGCGCCGCAGGCGCCGGGCGTCTTGCGGTGGTTGGCGCGGAGCGAGCCGGTGAAGGACGAGAAGTCGCCGTCGGAGAGGACGACGGCGATGCGGCCGCCGCCGCCGCCGTGCGTATTAACCACGGCGCCGCCGTTGGCGGTGACGGAACCCGCGCCCGCGAGCGTTTTTGCCTGTATGTAGACGCTGCCGCCCGCGCCCGAATAATAGCCGGTCGAATTCTCGGCGTCGGCCGTGATGCGTCCGTCCAGTTCCAGCGCCTTGCCGACGGAGAGCACGAAACAACCGCCACCCTTGGACGAACTGCCGGAGCCGAGGCATACCGGCGCGCGCGCGGAGCCGTAGCAGTGCGTCACGCCACTTGCGGCGATTGCGCCGCCGCCGCCGTGGGAAGCGCCCATGCGGGCCGCAGAATTATACAACCCGCCGTATCCGGGGCCGGAGCCATTGACGTAGCCGATCGAGGAGACGTTTACGTGAGCGCCAGTGCCGATCATGCAGTCGCCGTCCACGCGGACGAGCAGGCGGTAGACGCCGAGGCCGTTGGTGCAGGAGACGAACGACTGCGGCACCGACGCCGAGGTCGCGAAGGCGGGATTCGCGGTATGGCGCCAGACGCCGGAGCAGAGCCTGAGGTCGCCGGTGACGACGAATTCGCGGTTGGTGCCGTCGGCAGCGAGCACACCGTACGCCCTGACGAGCGCGGCACCGCTGTTGTAGCCGTCGCGGCCGGTCTGGAACGTCACGGTCCCGGCGTAGTTGGTCTGCGTCCAACTGCCGACGGCGACGTCGTCGATGTCCCAGGTCATCGGCTTGTCGGCGGAGTCGGTATCGAGGACGATGTCGTCGCCGCCGACCGGTTTCGCGCCCTCGTACCAGTTGGCGTCGAGGCTGGCGCTTGCGCTCGTCGTCCCGCGCCAGTGCCGCTCCACGCCGAAGGCAAGCGTCGCATCCAGCACAATCAGCGCGACGGACGCCGCGCGGAAGAAGGATCCTGATTTGTGCATGTCCGTTGCTCCGTGATAGCCCTTGCGAGTGCCGGCTTCCCCGGCTCTCCCTGCGCCGATAACCCGCTCTTCTCCCGCATCCGCGGGAGATTGCGGAAGCCAGTTCGTAATGTTGCTATACATTGTGCGGGGGGGGGCAGAATGTCAAGCCTGCAGCAATTCAAATTATGGCGGCATGATCGGTATCCAAATCGGGATCGAGCTCGAAATCGACGGAAAATAAAGGAATTCGACCCCGGTACCGATAGCGATTCCGATGAAGTTGAACCGCACCGCCCGAAAGTTGGCTATCGCTTTTGGAAAGGTGGTGGGCTATTATTGCATCACTCTATCTTGGCGGGGCTGTGTGGAAATGAAGGGGGTGAAGACGTACAAGCGGGTGAAACACGGAGGGATGCGGATGAAGACCATCGCTTGCATTGGGGCTGTGCTCCTGTCGGCGCTCGCGCAGGCGGGCTTCGGGCAACCGGCGCCGGGCGCGGATGCGGAGGGGTTGCCGGATGTGCCGGTGTGCGAGGCGTCGCCGTCGGCCTACGAGGTTCTGGAGGCGTGGAAGAGGGACGGCAGCGAAGCCACGACCGCCGAGGGGTTGTATGCGCTCGCCCACTGTCTCTATTTCGGCAACGGCGTGACGAAGAACGAGGTCGCCGGCGCGGGATTCTTCCAGAAGGCGGCAGAGATGGGATGGCCCGACGCCCAGTACATGCTGGGGCTGCTCCTGCTGAAGGGACAGACGCTGAAGAAGGATGAAGCCGCGGGGGCCGGATGGATAGGCCGGGCGGCGAGGCAGGGGCATGCCGCCGCCCAGTGCACCTACGGGTTCTGCCACAGACTCGGCGTGGGTGTCGAGAAGAACCCCGCGGAGGGCGCGGCGTGGGTGCGCAGAGCGGCGGACCAGGGAGTGGCGCGCGCGCAGTTGTTCGCCGGGCTCTATTTCTTCAGGGGAGACGGCGTGGAGAAGAATCTGGAGACGGCGGCGGGGTATTTCCGGATGGCGGCCGAGCAGGGGGAGAGCCGGGCTCAATACTGGATGGGCATCTGCCTGAACCAGGGGATGGGGGTGGAGAAGGATTTGAAGGCCGCCGTGAGATCTTTCGAGGCGGCGGCGGGGGCGGGCGAAGCGGACGCGCAGTACAGTCTCGGGACCTGCTATCTGAACGGCGAGGGTGTCGAAAAGGATGCGGACAAGGCGATGAATTGTTTTTCCATCGCTGTGGAACGGGGGCATCTGAAGGCGAAGGAGGTTCTGGAGAAGCACAAGGCGGGCGCGGAGAGGAC
>CAYVKQ010000190.1:0-6148 GCA_964451945.1 uncultured Lentisphaerales bacterium | reverse complement strand
GTTTGCTTGGGGTGCAAAAGGTCTCGGGTTCAAATCCCGACGCCCCGACCATTTTCAAGCCTGTTTTCCTTGCATAAACACCAATGAAAACGGGCTTTTTTGTTTTCAAGGGGGTTTTGCCGGGGTGCGTGCTACACTTAGAAACAGGGTGCGTTTCGGCGGACGGATTGCCGAAACAATGGTGAAACAATGGTGAAACAGGGGTGCCACCCCCCGCCGGGACGGGACCACGGAAACGCATGTTCCACCCCACCCCCGCATATACATATACCCCTTCTCCCGTGCGCCGCTCGGTTTACGTGGCCCAGGAACGCCCAGGACGGCCAGCAACGGCCCTCGACGTGTCAGGGGGTGCAGGTGGACGGGCAGGCGGACAAGCCCTTGTGGGGCGAACAGGGGCTATGACGGGTGCGCCAAGCCAGGAGCAAGGCGGGGGCATGGCCCATTTCCGCGCCGGCAATCGGCAGTCGCTTTTTCGCCGTAGATTTTCCCGGAAAATTATCGGGCAATCTGCTTTTCGGTCGCGGCCAGGAGGGCAACGGCACGGCCTATCGTGTCCGCAATGCCAAGCCCCATCTTCTCGGCCAGGTTGCGGATCAACGCATGGTCGCCGGGATAAACGCGGACGGGACGCGACGCGGCTCCCTTTGGCGGAGCCGGTGGGCGCTCAAGCTGAACGGGCGGCGTCCAGTTCTCAACCCCTCCCATGGTGATCGTGACCTTTGGCCCGGTCGGCGGCGGGATGAAGCTGGCAGGCGGGGACGCGGGCAGTTGAAGCCGGAAAGTCTCGATGTCCTCGGGATCGTCGGGCAGGTCGCCGAGTATCACCGCAAGCCGTAAGCGGCCATTCTCGACGGTTCGCTGGACAAGCGCAACGTCATAGCCGCACCCATCGAACGCGGCCTCGGCCCAGGCATGCCAATCGGAGGGGGACACGTTTCCGGGCGGATCGAACATCAGGCGGACGGCATCGGAGGCAATCAGTTCATCGGTTACGGCGGTGGGCAGAATGATTTTCATGGGGCGGTTCCTTTCTGTAAGCATGGGGCGGGGTCAGGCGTGATATTGCGTAGCAAGAGTATCGCGCGCGCGCGCGTGGGGATTTGTCAAAGACTGTTCCCGAACGAAGTAGAACGCCCATCCTTCAACCAGAAGGGCGGCCTCCTCGGGGGTCGTGGCGAAGACGCATGGCAGGCCGTAGCGGACTTCAAAGGCGAAGACGGAGGCCAGGACGCTTTTCGGGTTGGCTCGGGATCGGTAGCGGTGCCGCCGTATATCGTCCAGCGTGCCGACAACCAGCAGGCGCTTGAAGGTGTAGCCGTCCATGCGGGCAAGCTCGCGCTCGAAGCGGGGGCGCTCCTGAATGACGCTCGAAACCAGGTCGGCAACGGTCTTGCGCTCGATTGTCCAGGCGTCTTCAAACCCTTCAATGGAATAGTCGCCAGTCTGTAAGCATCCGGTCTTGCAGGGGAGGCGGGTGAACACAAGGGGCCGCTGCTCGCGGGTGTCGCGGATCAGGACGGGGACGGGAGGCCCGGAGGCGGGGAGTCTGGCCGTGATGTCGGTCATTGTAGCCCCCCCTCGCGCATCAGCCGCGCCGCGTCCTTTGTCACGTCCTCGGCGGCCAGGGCGGCGGCCGTGCCGGGGTCAAGTCCGGCGTCCACCTCGCGGATTGCCAGGCATTCGCGGTACATGTCGCGAAGATCGTGGGCATGTTCCTTCAGCCAAGCGAGCGTTTCGGCGTCCCCTCGTGCCACTTTTGCGACAAGGGTATCGTCGGGGCCGGGGATCAATTTGAAGACGTGGCTGGTCATAGGGCCACCTCCTCGAAGTCTTGGGCATCGAATAGGCTTGAAGGGGAGTCTTGCGGGGTTTGCGGGGTTTGCGGGGTTTCAGACGGTGTTTTAGCAAAAGTCTCTATATTCTCTCTCGTGGAGGACTTTTCTGAAAATAGCTCTCCAAACCCCGCAAACCCCGCAAATCCGGCAGGCGGTTTGAACAAATAACGCCATGTCCGGGTATGTCCGTCGCGTTCTTTGACGGCGGAAAGGGTGTTTTCAAGGTGCGGCCACAGCTTCGACAGGCGCTTGCCCAGGCGTTTATCAGACAACCGGCCCTCAAAACTCGGTTCGATCCCTTGCAACGCCTCCAGCAGTTCCCCGGCAGTTCCGTTGAAGGGCCCGGCCGTAAGCAGTTCCAACAGCGCCGCCCCTACGGCGTCATTCTCCAGGTTGAACAATCCCTTGTCCGCCTCGGCCGCCCGTAGCGCCGCGATTGCCTCGGCCTCCCTGCCCATCGCCCGCCCGATCCGCACAGCCAGCGCGGCAAAGTCCGGGTGCCGCTGGTTCAGTCCATCGGGAACGGGGTTCTTGTCGGCCAGCGCCTTTGACAGAATCGCGCAAATCCAAGACAGGCCGGCGTCGCGGGCAGCCGCTATTTCATCCGACAGCTTGCTCTCGGCGGTCTGTCCCGTTCGGCGGTTCAGGCGTACAACGAGCATCCTGTCTGCCAGTCCCGCATCGGCGGCAAAGGTCGGGTTCGCGCTTGTCACGGCAACCCATGCCCTCGGGCGGAGCAGCACGCGGTCGCGATTGGAATACAGCTTCCGTCGCTCGATATTCCCGGCAGTCGCCGCCGCCGCCAGGGCATCGGGCAGCCAGTCAACGCGGGTATCCGCATTGTCGAAGCAGGCCAGCCCCCCGGCGTCAATGGCAACCCAGAAATCGGTTTCGCCGTTCTTCTGAATGGCCGTCACGCGGGGAGGCAGTCCATACAACTCGTAGAGGCCGCGCACCGTCCTTGTCTTGCCGCCGCCAACGGGGCTTGTCAGGCAGATCGGTGGCTTGGTCCGCTGGTCGGACGGCATGGCGATTGCCCAAAGTGCGAACAGGTCTTTGCCGTGCTCCGCCGCCGTTGCCATATCCGCGAACAGGGAGCACGCCTCGAAGGGGTCTTTCGGATCGGTCAGCCGCCACGGTGCCAGGGTGTCGCCCATCGGGAACAGAATCCCGTCGGTCCCGTTGTCCACCTCCGCAACGTCGCCAGCCCTCACCCGCACCATTCGCCCCGGCCCGCTGGACAGGTAGAACGCATCTTCCGTTGCCGCCCAATAGGATCGCGGCTCGATTCCCTGCGCCCGCTCCGACAGCCCTTCGGACTCGACGGCAGAGGCGCAAAACTGGAACAGGCGTTCGGCCCGGTTGATCCCCAGCGCATCGGCCAGCCAGGCAAGAAACCCGTCTGATTGGACGGGCAGCAGCAACTTGCGCCTCTGATCGAAAAACATCGCGGTTGAAAAGTCGGGACAGTCCGCCCGGTGATAGAACATGCCGCGCCCGTGAAGCCACTCGACAACCTCCTCGGCGCTCTTGCGGTTCTGCTCCGTTGCACCTAGCTTCTCTTGTGCAACCGCCCACAGACGTGACCGTATGGCCTCGGCCCCGGCTTCAACCGCGCTCGCCGCCACGGGCGCCACGGGTGCCACTGGTGCGCTTCCCTCCCCGTATTCCGGTGCCGCCTCGATCAGGGCTTCAAGTTCGCCACGGGTGCCACCGACTCCGATCCAGTCGGCAGCGTCCTTCACCTTGCGCCCGTTGCGGTCGGGGAGTTCGATAACCCGCAGGCTTGCGACGTTGCCCCGCAATGCCTGTGCGACTAGTTCCCCATGCGTGCGCCCCGGCTTGTCGCGGTCGGGCAGAATGACGACTGTAGCGCCCTTCATCGCGGAGGTGTAGCCCAGTTCCCACTTGCCCGCCCCGCCCGCGTTGCAGGTCGCGCACAACCCCAGGTTAGCCAGGGCGTCGGCGTCTTTCTCGCCCTCGACGAGGAAGACCGTTTGACCGGCGGCAATCGCCTTTGACAACTCGGGCAAGCGGTATAGGACGCGCTCGACGCCCTTCAAGCTCCACGTCCACCCGCCTTGTCCGTCTGGCCGACGTTGCCGGAAGTCCTTTGGCTCGAAGCGGACAACCTCGAACAGCAGCGTGCCCTCGGCGTCTACGTAGGGGTATCGCGCCACGATCCGCTTTTCCGTGGCCGTCGTCGTCGGTGTCGCGAAGCAATCGCTAGGCTTCAACCCGGCGGCTTCCAGAATCGCCCGGAAGTCACAACCGGCATGACACCGTAGCAGCGTCCGTCCGTCCCGGCCCTCGCTGATTGATAGGGAAGCGTTGCGGTCATCATGCGCCGGACACTTCGCTTGCCAGCCTTGCGCCGTCTTGGTCGCGTGAAGTCTCTCGGCAATCTCGGCGGCGGTCATGCGACACCGCCCTTCTCCCCAGCCAGGCGGCGCAGGCAGGCATCACAGAATCTTGGTTGCCGGAATGCCGACTTCTGGCCTCCAGTCAGGTCTGCCCGGCGGCCGCACCGGGAACAGCGTCCACATCCAGGCCGCCGACAAGCGGCGTCGGGTCTCTCTCGATAGGAGCAAAGCAAGGTCGGCGTGTAGGAGTATTTCATGCAGCCGCTCCCTTCCCGCTGGCAAGGTTCGTCACGGCCACAGAAGGAATCCGACGACGGCCAGAAACAGTTTCAACCGTTGGGAGTCGCCCCCCGTTCACCATGCGGTGAATCGTCGTCCTCGACACGCCCAGGACATCCGCCGCGTTCGTGAAGGTCAGCAGCCTTCTATCCTCCGGGACAACGGCTTGCTCGCCCTTCAGTATCCGGTCAATCTGCTCCAGCGCATCCTTCGACGCGCTTAACAGTTTTCCCATGCGCTCTTCTAAGTTCATAGTCAGCCCCTTCGGTTCGCTCGACGCCCATTCGTCTAGCTGACTTGAACATAAATCCTTGTCTGGAAAAGCGCGGGAAAGGTGCGGGAATCTTATTTTGCGTCCGGCGTGATACAACAGAAAATCCCGTCCGGCATTGACCGAAACGGGGATTTACAGAAAGGCGAATTGTGGTCGTGTACTATTGACAGCGGTTTCCCGCGCTTTTCCCGCGCTTGGGATGCATCGGTGGGATCAGGCCCCGTTTTTTAGCCGCGTCCTTACACTTCCGAAACTCCTGGAATGTCGTTACGCAGTCCGGCATCCTGGCCCCATTTTTGTGCTCCTCGTAACAGTCCCGCTCCCGTGTGCCGCCGTGAGACCTGAAGGATACCCACAATTCTGCAACCCGTTCCTGGGCCTGGGCGGGCCAAAGGGTATTGCCCTGTTTTGGCCGCGCAACGACCTGCATCTCTGGGGCAACGGCAAAACCCTGTTCCATCGCGACAGACACAAGCAGGGCATAACATGACGTCCCCTTTAGCCCTTTGTCCTTGCGGTCAACCGGACCGCCTCGGGCCTCGGTCTCGACGATCCGCAATGTCTCGTCAACATGGAAGGGCCGGAAGCCTAGACCCTCGTACGCCCCCCCCGTGATGCTCGTCACAAGTCCGGCGGGAGTCAGCAACACAACAGAGAGCCGCCACGGTGAACCATCCTCTTTGGCCAGGTTCATCGTCCACTTGTCGCAAAGGGCGTTTTTAAGGTTCAGCCAGTCCGGTGGAATGTATTGAAAGCCCTGGCTGTCGCCGCCCTTTGGGGTGCCATAGCCGCGAATCGTCATGCGCCTGACCTTGCGCCCGTCAGCCCCCATTGCGTCTATGAACCGGCTATGCGCCGCGTCCAGGCGTGCGAACATGGCTTCCCGCTCGGCTTCCCCCGCCGTCTCGGCAATCAGGTCGGCGGGGTCGGCGTCTGGCACAAGGGACGGCTTTTCAACCCGCGTTTGTACCTCCGTCATGGTGAAAGTAGCGTCCCCGATCTTGATCCGAATTGCTCGTGTCTTCGCCATAGCCCCGCCCTTCCGTAAGGGTGTCCCGGACTTGAACCGGGAACACCCGTTGATTTCCCGAAGCCTATCAGCCGTTAACCGATTGCCACCTCCGCTTTTGGGTTGGCCAGGAGTTCGCCAGAGACGGCGCAGACGGCCGCCCACAGGGCCGGGTGAAGCATGAGTTTCGCAACCATCGCCGCCGATTCGACGCACATAGGAGTGCGCTTTTCTTCGCCGTTGACGCGCCACACCTCCAGCACGTCCCCGCGTGTGTTGTCGGCATAGATTCCGACTAGACGAATGGGACGCCCCGAACGCGCGGCTTCCGCATCCGTTTCGGGCCGGTTGTGCCGGGTATAGGGCGCCCGCCAGCCAGCGGCCA
>CAYVKQ010000189.1:0-6159 GCA_964451945.1 uncultured Lentisphaerales bacterium | reverse complement strand
GCCTGCCTGGAGGGCGAGCGTCCCCGCGAGCCGTTTGCGCAAGGCCGGGCGCATGATGATGCGACAGGGCTGCTGCCAACTCTCGCAGTTTCGGGCCGTGTTCCGCAACTCGCCCAAAAAAGACGGCAATCGGTTGGTGACAGGAGGGGAAGTGGAAGCGGTTGCGCCCGGGTGCCGGCCAAGCAGGGCCGACGTTGCACGGCGGCCACCGCAGCCTCATCGCCGCCGGGAATCAACCGCCAAGGCTCATGCCGCCGTCGTTTTTTTTGACACGAAAGCCACGAAGTTGTTTGTGGAGCCCGCCGTCCCCGGCGGAATGGCAATCCTGGTTACGCGGACGGAACCATCGGCGTCGCGGTCGGTATCGCTATCGGTATCGACAAGACAAAGCGGTTTTCGATCCCGATACCGACCCCGAGCCGCCGGAGGCAGCGGGCTCCAGACCGGCGGGTCGGCCCCGCCCCAAAACCTTGGCGGTTCAACTTTTCGTGTGTTTCGTGGGCAAGTCCGGCGTCGGCCCGCGTTTCGTGTGAGACCTGCGCCGGCCCGCGCTTCCTCTCCCCCTCGCTCCGCACCGTGCCCCCCTGTCGCCAACCGATTACACAAAGACGCGCGGGGACCGCTTGACACATGGGAGAGGCGGCCCCTACAATCACCGCCGCAAAGAGGGGTGCCGACTGTGTTCCAGCAGTGTGTCGGCGCCTGCATTCAACTGTCAACCTGACTGGGAGATCGCAGGCCATGGCGGAAAAGAACCTCGTTTACCGCGGGAAGTCCAAAGACGTGTACTTGGTTACCTCGGGGCGCCACACCGGCAAATACCGGTTGGTCTTCACCGACAGGGCCACCGGCTACACCGAGAACGGCAAGGTCGTCTTCGACCCCGGCTACGACGTGGTGGTCGGCGAAATCCCCGGCAAGGGGGCCATCGCCTGCAGGTTCGCCACCCACTTCTTCAAGCGGCTCCAGGAGCACGGGATTCCGTCTCACTACATCGACACGGTCGGCGACAACGAGATGATCGTCGAGCCCGCCGTTCCGCTCTCGATGCCGGCGGAGGCGCCGGACCTCCCCGGCGCGGCGCCGCTGGCGAACCTCGAATTCACCTGGCGCAACAACGCCACCGGGAGCTTCTGGCGGCGCTACCCCTTCGTCAAGCCATGCAGGAACCTCAACCGGGTGGTCGAGGCATGGACCAAGGGGGACAGCGACATCCTCATCACCTTCGAGGCGCTGGAGGTGGCGGGCGCGTTGACGAAGAGCGAAATCGACCAGTGCGTAACCCTGGTGAAGGAGATCGCCGCAATCGTCTCGCAGGAGTTCTCCGCGAAGGATCTCCATGTCGTCGACGGCAAGTTCGAACTGGGCCGGCTGAAGGCGGGAAACGGCAAGATTGTGATCATCGATGAAATTTCGCCCGACGTGCTCCGCGTGTGCGGCGGCTACACACCCGACGCGGGCGGGAACTGCACGGTGTGCGGGCAATGCGCGGTGACGGGCTGCGCCAATGGCAAACGGACGATCAAAAACCGGCGACAGGTGCCTGCCGCCGAATTCGTGGGAGTGTTTCTGTAATCATGAAACTGACTTTTCTGGGAACGGCCGCCGCGGAAGCGATCCCGGCCCTGTGGTGCGAGTGCGCGGTGTGCGCCAAGGCAAAAGCGCGCGGCGGCAGGGAGATCCGCCGTCGCTGCAGCTATCTGATCGACAGCGACACGATGGTTGACTTCGGCCCAGACGCCTTCTGGCAGACGACCGCCTTTGACATTGATCTGGTCAATCTGAAACGGATCGTCTTCACCCATCCGCATGAGGACCACCTGGATCCGGTTGAACTGTTCTGGCGTCTCTCGCCCGGGTTCAGCGTTGTCACGAAGATGCTGACCATCATCGGTTCGCGTCCGGTGTTCGACAGAATCCTCAAGCAACTGGGTCCCAATGGGGATCCAAAAACATTCGAGCGCTTCCACATCAAGCCGCAGGTGGTTAGCGCCGGTGTTCCCTGCAGCGACGACGACCTCACTCTGCTGCCGCTGGCGGCAAACCACGCGCCAGGGCTGGAGCCGCTGGTCTACGTGATCACGCGGGGCGGGCGGAGTCTGTTGATCGCCAACGACACCGGCTGGCTGCCCGACGCTTCCTGGAAAGCGCTGGAAGGGGTCCGCCTCAACGCCGCCGTGATCGAGAGCACCTGCGTGCTCAAGGGCGCCGACTGCAGGGATGGCCATATGGGGATGAATGCAACTGTCGCCTTCCGCGACCGCCTGCAGGAGATGGGATGCCTGGCTCCCGGCGCGGCGGTGGTCACCAACCACTTCTCGCACAACGGCGGCTTGAACCACGCCGAGATGGTCGAGACCTACGGCCGCCACGGTATCGCCGTTGCCTACGACGGCATGACACTTGAAGTCTAGCATGACGCCACAGACCCTGCCGACACCTGCCTTTGTGGTCGATGCCGCCGCGATCGACCGCAATGTCGCGGTGTTGGCGGAGGTCAAGGCGCGCACCGGCTGCCGCGTGCTGCTCGCCCTCAAGGCATTCTCCATGGTCGCCGCCTTCGACCGCGTCCGCGCGCGTCTCGACGGCACCTGCGCCAGTTCGCTGCACGAGGCGCGCCTCGGCCGCGAGGCGTTCGGCGGCGAGGTTCACGCCTTCGCCGCGGCGTTCTCCGACGCCGATTTCCGCGCCCTCCTGCCGCTGATCGACCACGTGACCTTCAACTCGTTCGCCCAGTGGCGCCGCTTCCTTCCGCTGCTCGAAGCCGCCGCGCGTCCCGTCGCCGCCGGCCTGCGGATCAACCCGGAGCACAGCGAGGGGCATACCGCCCTCTACGATCCCTGCGCGCCGCGGTCGCGCCTCGGCATCCGGCGCGAGGCGTTTTCCGGCGAGGCGCTCGACGGCCTCAGCGGCCTCCACTTCCACTGCCTTTGCGAACAGAACGCCGACGTGCTGGAGCGGACACTGGCCACTGTGGAGAGACGCTTCGGCGACCTGATCCCGCGGTTTGAGTGGATGAACTTCGGGGGGGGGCACCACATCACGCGCGCCGATTACGACGTTCCCCGCCTCTGCCGCATTCTCACCGATTTCCGCACCCGCCACGGCGGCATGCCGGTCTACCTCGAACCGGGCGAGGCGGTTGCCCTCAATGCGGGGGTGCTGGTGGCGACGGTCCTCGACGTGGTGGTCAACGAGATACCGATCGCCATCCTTGACACCTCCTGCACCTGCCACATGCCCGACGTGCTCGAGATGCCCTACCGGCCGCGCGTCTACCGCGGCGATGCCTGGGACGGCAGCGCCATCGCGCCGGCGGACGCCGACTTCGGCGGGGAGGCGGGGGAGAAGGGGTTTACCGTCCGCCTGGCGGGTCCATCCTGCCTGGCGGGCGACTGCATCGGCGACTATTCGTTCGCGCGTCCCCTGCGCCCGGGCGACCGGCTGGTCTTCGAGGACATGGCCCACTACACCATGGTCAAGACGACCACCTTCAACGGCATCAACCTGCCGTCGATCGTGCTGCGGCAGCCCGACGGCGCGCTGACGCTCATCCGCCGCTTCGGCTACGACGATTTCAAATCGCGCCTGTGAGGCGCCCCCCAGGAGACGATCAGGCGCCGTGCAGACCCATCATCCGTCGCATCCCCGATGGACCGGTCCAATCACGAACCGGTCGGAGTGCTGCCGCGACTGTGGCAGTTCCGCGACACCTGCAACGTGTATGTGATCCGCGACGGCGATGCCGCGGTCGCGGTCGACTTCGGCTCCAGGCGCTGGCTGGAGGCGCTGCCCCGCCTCGGCATCACGCGCCTCGAACGCGTCCGCGTCCGTCTCCAGGCGCACGTCTGCCGTCAACCGCTCGGTTTTCGCCAGGCCGGCGTCCAGAACCACCTGCGGCAACGGTGCCTTTGGGGCAAGGATGCCACGGAACAGCACCGCCCGGCGGGCGGCGCTGATGTCGTCGCCCTCGCCCAACCGCCAGCGCCACACCTCCAGGCGCCAAGGCTGAGAGGCCTTGGACGCCAGCGTCGTCGCCCCTTTGCGGTGGAGCAGCAGCAGCGTGTGGCAGACCGTCGCGTCGGCGGGGTCGATGGCGCACGCGAGCAGCTCGCGGCCGTCGAAGAAATCCTTCAGATCGGTTAACCCCTGTGCGATCCGCGCCGTGACGGCCGCGTCGCAGGCGCCGCGCCAGCCCACCCGTATCCGCTCCTCCGCGCGCAGCGCCACGACCGCGTCGCCTCCCTCCAGCGCGACCCGCCAGCCATCGTCCGCCGCGGGCGCGACGGCCGCCGTGTTCATGGTCTCGCGCGACACCGCCGCCAGTTCGCACGGCGGGTTTCCCTCCAGCCGCACCGTCGCGGCACGGCCGCCGACGCCAGCGTCCGCAGCGCCGAAGACCAGTTCGGCGGGGTAGGCGAGCGCGTCCATTCCCTCGCCCGGTTGACCGCGCAGTTTGTGTTTGACCACGATCTTCTCGGTGCCCTCCGCGGTTTGGAGATAGACCACCGTCGAGAGCAGATGGCCGCTGACCCTTCCGCCGTCTGCCAGCCAGACATCGGCTGTCAGCTCGGCCACCGGGAAGGGGTCGCCCCACTCCTCCTTGCGCGTCTGGCCCGCCTCGACAAAACGCCACGCCCGTTCGAGCCGCTCCTTTTCGGGGCGGAACACCACCCGGGAGACACCCTCCAGCGGCCACTCGCGCACCCGCGCGCCATCGTGCAGCCGCACCGTGCCGTTCGGTCCGGCCTGCAGCGTTCCCTCCTGCCGCCGGCCGTCGGACCATTCGACATGTCCGGCCCACGCCTGCGACACCAGCAACGCCGTCAGTAGCGTTTTGCCGCCTGCCTTGCCCATCGCCTCCTCCGGGTCCTCCATGAATGGAGGGTGGTCAGTGACCGGTGATCAGTGATCGGTGGTCGTTTCCTTCCGCCCATCCGCCGGCGCAACCGGCCGCGGGACGGATGGTTCTGGTTTGTCCGCAAGTTGTTGTCTCGCCATGAGCGATTGGATGGCGCTCATCAGCAACATCTCCTGAATGATGGGCTGGCCGCGCGCAAAGGCGATTTGCAGGCTGTTCAGTTCGTTGGCGGTAATGCGCAAGAGCGAAGGGGTGCGGCCCTCTTTTCCCGGTGGCATCCGCACGGCGGCCAGACCGTCGCCGATGGTCGGAATGCGCCGCACCAGTTCGGTGCGCGAGCCGGGAAGCACCCGCACCAGGTTGTGGAAGAGGCGGACCGGGTAGAAGACCGAGACCGCTTCGGCCTGCGGAGAAATTTGGAAATCGCTCGTCTGCCAGCGCGCCTGCAGCTGCCCGGGAGAGGGGCGGGCCGACTCCAGTGCGGACAACACGTTTTCCAGCGCATTGGAAGGACCGAGGGTCATCGCCAGAACCTCGTCGGTGGCGGCAAGTTCGCACGTCAGCCCACCGGCGGAAAGAGCCAGCAGAAGCGGCAGCGTATCGGCGTTCATCGCGGCGGCCGAAGCGGGTCCCGGCGCGGCGTTCACCGCATGCTCGGCGACCACCATGCGGAACGAGTGGATCACGCGGTCGCCCCGGGTGCGCGCCGCCTGCGGGCGATAGGCCAACCTCGCGCCAAACCGGGCGGTGGCCAGCGCCTGGGTCACGAAGGCGATCTGCACGGCAGGTTCGGGCGTGGCAAGGAGCGACGCGTACACCAGCGAACGGCTGTTCGGCGAGGGAGCCAGATAGGCGGTATGGGACGTCGCCGGGGCATGCACGAGGCGTTTCAGGGAAGGAAGACCGCAAGCCTCGCCGTCGAAGACGTTCGACAACCAGTCGCCCTGCGCGGAAGGGCGCGCGTCCGTCGTGGCGTAGACGGCATGGGCGGGGATGATCGACGCGGCGGGAAGATCAAGCGCCGCGGCGCTTCCACCCGCGGCGGCAGGCGGCGCGGCAGGGGAGGAGTGCGGAAGCAGCGTCGCCGCGAAAGTCATCGCCAAACCATCCGACCTGGCCGTGAATTCCAGCTCACTGAGGTGGGGCAGGGTGAGCAGGAGCAGGCCGTTGACTAGACGGAGAATGGAATCCGCACCGGCTGTGTTCTGTTGCCGCGACCGGAACTCCGCGAGCACACCGGCCAGCGCCGCGGCTTCAAAAGCACCGCTGAAAACGCCTTCCTCGCCGGGGCGCGCCGC
>CAYVKQ010000188.1:0-6226 GCA_964451945.1 uncultured Lentisphaerales bacterium | reverse complement strand
CAACGCGATCCGCGAAGACCGCAAGGCCGGCCGCAAGCCACGTTACGACTTTGTCGAGGTCATGGCCTGCCGCGGCGGCTGCATCGGCGGCGGCGGCCAGCCGCTGGGCGCGACCGACGAGGTGCGGCTCGCACGCACCAAGGGGGTCTACACCGACGACGAGCGGTCGGTCCGGCGCTGCTCGCATCATAACCCCTACATCCTGCAGCTCTACAAGGACTACCTGGACAAGCCGCTGGGCAAGAAGGCCCACGCGCTGCTGCACAACCACTACAAGCAGCGCAAGGTCTACGCGAAATAGGCACACCCGGATCGCATGGGAACGGGAGAGGTCTGGCCCGCGGCGCATGCGGCGCGCATACGGCACGGGCGCCGGACCGGCTGCCCGTTGCCGGAAAATCCCATGTTGCACCGTCCCGCAAACCCCTCTATAGTTACACGACTCTTTTTGTCTGTCAGGGGAGCGCATCCATGCCGCAGAAACCGGTTCCGTTCACGAAACAGCAGCTTGAGGCGATCGAGCAACAGTGGCCGACGCCGTTCCATATCTACGACGAACGCGGCATGCGCGGGAATGCCCGGCGCCTCAACCGCGCCTTCGCCTGGAACCGCGGGTTCCGCAACTACTTCGCGGTCAAGGCGTGTCCCAACCCGGTGCTGCTCAAGCTGCTGGCGGCGGAGGGGTTCGGCGCCGACTGCAGCTCGCTGCCCGAGCTGCTGCTGAGCGAGCGGATGGGGCTGACCGGCGAGGCGGTGATGTTCACCTCGAACGACACGCCCGCCGGGGAGTTCGTCAAGGCGAAGGCGATGGGCGCGGTGATCAATCTGGACGACTTGTCCCACGTGGCGTTCCTCGACCGGGTGGCGGGCATTCCCGAGCAGGTCTGCTGCCGCTACAATCCCGGCCCGCTCAAGGGAGGCAACGCCATCATCGGCAAGCCCGAGGAGGCGAAGTACGGCTTCACCCGCGAGCAGCTCTTCGAAGGCTACCGCCGGCTGCGGGAGCGGGGCGCCCGGCGCTTCGGACTGCACACGATGGTCGCGTCGAACGAGCTGAATCCGCAGTATTTCATCGACACGGCGGTCCTGCTGTTCGACCTGGCCGTCGACCTCTCCCGCGAGCTGGGAATCACGTTCGAGTTCATCAACCTGGGCGGCGGCATCGGCATCCCCTACCGTCCCGAGCAGCAGGCGGTCGACTTGGAGCGGGTCGGCGCGGGGATCCGCGACGCCTACCGCGAGCGGTTGCTCGGCCGTGGCCACCCCGAGCTCCGCCTCTGCCTCGAATGCGGGCGGATGGTGACCGGCCCCTGCGGCTTCCTGGTGAGCCGCGTGCGCCACCTCAAGGAGACCTACAAGCGCTACGCCGGACTCGACGCCTATCGCGAGTATGTAGGCCTCGACGCCTCGATGGCCAACCTGATGCGTCCGGCCCTCTACGGCGCCTACCACCACATCACCGTGCTCGGCAAGGAAGGGGCCGCGAAGACCGAGACCTACGACGTGACCGGCTCGCTCTGCGAGAACAACGACAAGTTCGCCATCGACCGCCCCCTGCCGCGGCTGGAGGTGGGCGACCTCGTCGTGATCCACGACGCCGGCGCGCACGGCCACGCCATGGGCTTCCAGTACAACGGCAAGCTCCGCTCCGCCGAGGTGCTGGTGCGCGAAGACGGCCGCGCGGTGCAGATCCGCCGCGCCGAAACACCCGACGACTATTTCGCGACGCTCGACTTTGACGCCGCCGCCGCCCTGCCGGTGTGAGCGTCCCGCCGGCCGACGGGATCGGCCGCCCCGAGAACCGCCGCAGCCTATGAAAACTCTGCGCTCCGACGCTCTGCGCGTGTCCATCAACGAAACCGACCTGACGCTCTCGGTGACCGATGTGCGGTCCGGCACGGTCTGGCAGATGCAGACGGAGGGGCCGGGCGACATCGGCATCCGCGGCCATTGCGGCCCGTGGCGGGGATTGTCGTTTCGCGAGGCGCAGTCGCGTCACTGGGAGACGGGTGACACGACGGCGACATGCACGCTTACCGGCTGGGGGTACAGCGCCAACGTGTGGTCACCGCTCGGGTTCGGCGTCACGGTGACGTTCCGGCTGAGGAACAACCGCCTGACCGTCGCCCTCGCGCCGCACCTTCCCGAACAGTTCGAGGCATCGCTCATCGACAGCCACTATCCGCGCGGCTTTCTCTTTCCCAAGGGGAGCAAGGGGCGCCTGGTGCTGCCGTACTGCCAGGGGGTGCTGCTCGACAAGGACGACCCGTTGGACCTCGACATGCATCTGCCGGTCTGGGTCGGCAACGGGTTTGTGATGCCGTGGTTCGGCATGCTGGCCGACACGGGCGCGGCCGTGCTCGCGACGACCGACACCCCCGACGACCTCGGGTTCCGGCTCAAGACCGAGCGGCGGCGCGGTCAGACGGTCCACCCCTACTGGCTACCCGCGCTGGGCGGGCTCAAATACACGCGCGTGATGCACTACACCTTCACCGGCGACAGCACGGTGGTGTCGCTGGCCAAGGCCTACCGCCGGCACGCCGACGCGCGGGGGCAGGGGATTACGCTGGAGGCCAAGGCGCGCGGCTGTCCGCAGGTCGAGAGCCTGCGCGGCGGCCTGATGATGTGCGTCTGGATGATGTCGGACTTCGCCAACTTCAACCAGCCGGGGCGGGTTCCGTTCATGACGTTTGACGAGGGGCTGCGGCGCTACCGGCGGGTCGCCGAAGGGGCGGGCGTGAAAAAAGCCGTCGCCCACATCGACGGCTGGTGCCGCGACGGCTACGACTTCAACCACCCCGACACGCTGCCGCCCGACGAGCGTCTCGGCGGCTGGACGGGCATGCGGCGGATGCGCGACGGCATCCAGGCCCTGGGGCACAGCTTCATGATCCACGACAACTTCGTGGATTACTACGCGCACACGCCGTCGTTCAAAAACAACGACGGGACGCTCGATCTGAGCGGCATGCATTCCGAGAGTACGCAGTGGCTGGGGGGGCGTCAGTACTGGATGTGCTCGGCGCAGTCGGACGCCTACGTGCGGCGCAACTACGCCGAGGTCAAAGAGCGCCTCGATCCAGACGGCTCGATGATCGACTGCTGGACCATGGGGCACCTGCGGGAGTGTTACGACCAGAACCACCTCTGCACCCGCACGCGGGCGCGCGAGACGTTCAGCGCGTGCTACGGCTGGTGCCGCAATCTGGGCTGGATGCTGAGCGGCGAAGGGGGCGCCGATTGGGCGGTTCCCTTCCTCGATTTTGTCGAATCGGTGCAGCCCGAAACCGTGCCGCATGTGCTGCGCGGCAGGACGGAGCGGTTTGGCGTCTCGTTCCCGCTGTACGAACTCGTCTGGCATGACTGCATCACGGTGCTGGGGCACATCCACCAGGACCGCACCACCAAGGTCGTGGTCAAGGACGGCTGCTACCTGGAGGAGAAGGGCGACATCCGCCTGTGGACGCTGCTGTGGGGCGGCATCCCCTTCATCCGGCCGAACACGCTCGAAGTGTGTTACGAGGGGGATGACGTCGCGGCCGATGTCGCCTTTGTGAAGAGCCTGAAGGTGATCTCCGAACTCAGCGCGCGCGTGGCGTTTCAGGCGATGACCGACTGGCGGCTGTTGGACGGCGCCGGCCGCCGGCAGGAGGTGACCTACAGCGACGGCACGGTGGTGACCGTTGACTTCGATACGGTGCGTTACAAGATCCGCTATCCGGGCGAAGCGGCGGTCGCAGGGGCGTTTCCCGTTTGACGCTTTTGTGTGACCCGACAGGAGAGCAAAAAATATGACGCGTGCTCACACCGCGACGCAAGCGGCATTCGAACCCGTCTTGACCATCGTTGTGCCCGCCGCCGCCGAAGCGGCCTACCGCATCGCGGGCGAGGTGTTCGCCGACTATTGGCGGCGGATCACCGGACGCCCCGCGCAAACGGTTGTCGCCGCTGCCGACGCCGCGGCGTCCGTCGCCGGCGACGCGGTGCTGCTCGGCGACGACGCCGTCAACGCCTGGACGCACCGTCTGGTCGCTTCGCGCCGCGTCGCCGCGCCGGGGATCCGCTACGGCTCCGATGACTACCGTCTCCTCTCGGTCGCCGACGGCGGCCGGACGCTGCTGCTGGTGGCGGGCGGGTGCGGCCGGTCGACCCTCTACGGGGTCTACGACTTCTTCCGCCGCCGCGGCGGGGTCGACTATTTCTGGGACGGCGACGTCTTCAGCCGGGAGGGTCCCGTCGACCTGACGAACCTCGACGTGCGCGAACGCCCCCATTTCCGCTACCGCGGCCTCCGCTACTTCGCCCATCGCGGCGCGCACCGCTTCTTCCCCGAGATGTGGAACCTCGACGAGTGGAAGCGCGAGATCGACTGGATGGTGAAGCGCCGCTTCAACCTCTTCATGCTGCGCATCGGCACCGACGACCTCTTCCAGCGGGCCTTCGACCTGCCGTACCCCCCCGAGGACGGCAGCGACCCCGACGACGAGAAGCTTGAACACAAGCGGACCGCGCTCTGGCCGCTGCGCGAACGCGGCCGCCTGCGGCGGGAGGTGCTCGCCTATGCGCGCGACCGCGGCCTGATGTCGCCCGAGGACACCGGCGCGATGACCCACTGGTACACGCCGACGCCGTCGGCGCTGTTCGAGCGCCACCCCGATCTGCCGTTGCTCAACGACCAGAAGACCTCCTGGTACGACACCCGGGCGATGCTCGTCTGGGACGTGGCCGACGACCGGGCGATGGACCTCTACTGGAAGCTGACCGAGACGCACATCCGCGAATATGGCGGCGGTACCCCGCGCTTTTTCCACACCATCGGCCTCGCCGAACGGCTCTACGGCGCCACCGACGACGAGAACCTGCAGCTCAAGCTCTACACCCTCCGCCGCACCCAGGCATGGGTCCGGCGCCACTATCCCGACACGCCGCTGATCGTCGCCGGCTGGGACCTGATGATGTGGTGGAAGCGGGCCGACGTTGCCGGGCTGTGCGACGAGCTCGACCCCGACAAGACGATCATCTTCGACTACAACGCCGACCAGAACCTGCCGGCGACCTACCGCGCCGCCGGACTCTACGGCCGCTTTCCCTGGCTCTTCGGCATGCTGCACTGCTTCGCCTTCAACAACGAGATGCGCGGCGACTACGCGCTGCTCGGCGGCCGCCTGGCCGAGGCGGCGGCCGACCCGAAGTGCCTCGGTTTCCTCCTCTGGCCGGAGCTGTCGCACACCGACACGTTTCTGCTCGAATTTCTCGGCGAGAAGAGCTGGCGCCCCGGGCGGCTGGACGCGGACGAGCTGACCGACGATTTCTGCGCGCGGCGCTACCCCGCGACGGTGCGTCCCCGCTGGCGCGACATCTGGCGGCGCGCCCTGCGCCTGATCCGATTCACCCAGTGGGGCGGGGGCGAATGGCCGGTCAGCGGATTCGACCTCGAATTCCACCACCGGCTGCTGGAGAGCGAGCAATTCACGGTGCTGACGTCCGAACGGATTGCCTACTACCGCTCCCGCTGCGCCGAGGTCGCGCCGGAACTGGCGTACTGGCCGGGTGTCCTCGGCACGCTGGCGGCGCTGCAGGAGGAGTGCCATGGCGAGGAGCGGATGCGGCGCGACGCGATCGACCTCGCGCGCGCCCTGGCCAACCTCGCCCTGCGCACCCTCTTCATGGATTACTGCGTGCGGCTCGACGCCTGGCGCGCCGGACGGTGCGGGCCGGAGGCGCCGCGCGCGGTCGAGGCGGTGATCCGGCGGACCTTCGCCGCGCTCGCCGACCTGCTGGAGCAGAACGACGACTTCTCGCTGCGCGTGACGCTCGACCGGCTGCGCGCCGCGCACCCCGTCAATCCCGAGTCGGAGCGGCTGCTGAAGCTCGGCACCTCCAACTCCTACTGCCGCAACCAGACGTGCGAGATCGTGCGTCACCTCTACCTGCCCGAGATGGAGGCCTATTTTGAACTCATGAATGCCAAGATCGACGGCGGCGACCGCTCGCCGTTCGCCGGCTTCGAGCGGCAGGAGGGGGAGAAGGGGAGCGTGGCCGGGTTTGTCGAGCTGCCGATCGCCAAACGGCGGGCGGCGCTCAGCGAGCGGTTCATGAACCTGCCGCTGGCCGAGATGACGTTCACGCGTGGCGCGTCGCGCGAAAACCTCCAGGCGGTTCTGAAAGCCCTCGGCGACGCCCTGTCGGCCTGGTTCGACCTGGAGCCGTGCGGCGCGACGCG
>CAYVKQ010000187.1:0-6258 GCA_964451945.1 uncultured Lentisphaerales bacterium | reverse complement strand
GGTTTCTTCGTGCGCCAGCCGGAACTGATCAACATCAATGGTGTCGACGGAGACGGAAATATCGCGCCCGGCGCCACGGCGACCGTCAAGTGGTTCATCGTGCCCAAGACGGGTGCCGGCGGCACCGATCCGGCTGGCATGGTCTACTATGTGCATTGCGACCTCGCCGGCGACATGCGCGGCGAGCCGATTCCCAAGAGCGTGATGCAGGCGATTCCCGACCGGATCACCGTCCGCCCGGAGCCCGAGCTGGAGATCACGTACTTCCAGCCCCGCGACGTGCAGGGCGACGACCCGTTCACCGAGCCGGTCGAGGCGCCCGTGCCGTTCGTGCTCGGCGTACTGGTGAAGAACGTCGGCTACGGCGCCGGCCGCAATGTGATGATCCGTTCGGAACAGCCGCGGATCGTGGAAAACAAGCAGAAACTGCTCCTCATCGCCCAATTGATCGGTTGCCGGGTGGGGGACGATCCGCTCGACCGCACGACGCTGACCGTCAACCTCGGCGACATCGAACCGGGTCAAGCCCGGGTGGCGGCGTGGTATATGATCACGTCGCTCTCCGGCACGTTCACCGAGTTCAAGGCGTCCTACACGCATGCCCCCGAGTTCGGCGGGGAGGAGACCTCGCTGATCAAGTCGATCACCGCCCACTTCATTTTGCACGAGGTGCTCAATGACCGGGTCGGGCGCGACGCGATCCGCGATTTCCTCGCCGATACCGATCGCGATCCCGATCAACTCCCGGACCAGCTTTTCGAGAGCGAGGGACATGTCCTGCCGGTCAATCTCGCCGTTTCGACGATGCTCACGCCGGCCGGGGCCAACGTCTACGCCCTGGACGCGACCGCCCTGACCGACGGCGCGACCTACTGGCGCGTGGCCGATCCGGGGCAGAACCGGCGCGCCATCGCCAGCGTCGTGCGCGCCGACGGCACTTCGGTCAACAGCAACAACTACTGGACGACCACCCGCTACCGGCCGTCGGACAACGCCCGACTGGACGACCTGCATCTCTTTGACTTCGTCCAGGCCGGCGGCCCCGTGGCCTACACCGTGACCTATGCCGCCGACGCCGCCGACACCACGCCACCGGTCACCACGCTGGCGTTTTCCGGTCCCTCCTCGCTGCGGAACGGGACGAACTACATTAGCGAGACCACTCAAATCTATTTTCTCTCGCAGGACGCCAGTCCCGTCGCGGTCACGTACAAGCCGACGCCCGCGTCGGAGTGGCTGCCGGCCTATCCGTTCACACTGCCTCCGGGAGCCCATGCGATCGCCTACCGCGCCACCGACTCCGAGGGGAACGCCGAAGATCCGAAACAGGCCGACATCGTCGTGCTCGATCCGTACGGGGACGGCACGGTGTTGAACCTGGCCGCCAACCGCGACAGCCTGTCGCTCCTCGCGGAGTTGGCGAGCGCCCGTCATGGCGACGTGCGCTTCGACTTCTCGGTGCCGCCCGGCGCAACGCCCTGGATGGCCAGCGTCGAGATCTTCCGCGGTGTGCGCGCATGGCCGCGGCTGACGGGCCTGCCTGCTTCGCCGATGTTTCCGGGCGCGCTCGCGGTCGGCGTCTCGGGGGAGGCAGTCGATTTCTACCGCTGGCGCCTCAATGGCGGCGCCTGGTCGGCCGAGACGCCTGCCGCCACGCCGCTGGCGCTCGACTGTGCCGCGGGCGGCGCCTATGCGCTCGACGTCGTGGCCCGTTCGGCCAAGGGCGGGTATCCCGCCGACAGCGACGCGCTCAGTGCCGCGTGGGTCGTCGCCGCCGACGCGCCGCCCGTCCGCCTGCTGGAGGCGCCCGCGCATCCCTCCGCCGCGCGTCACGCGACCTTCCGCCTGACCGGCGATGGCGTGACCGACTACCGCTGGTCGCTCGACGCCGGCTACATCCGTCCAAGCGCGCCGGTGGCGGTGCCGCTGGTGATCTCCAATCTGACCGGCGGCGCGCGCGAGGTGCGGTTCTTCCCGAACCTCCCCGACGGCGTGCACACCAACGCCGGGTTCGCGGCCTTCC
Source organism: uncultured Lentisphaerales bacterium (assembly GCA_964451945.1). Classification (GTDB taxonomy): domain Bacteria; phylum Verrucomicrobiota; class Kiritimatiellia; order RFP12; family JAAYNR01; genus JAAYNR01. The sequence goes on along the minus strand of CAYVKQ010000187.1, from coordinate 4,235 downwards.
CGTGGACGGTGGACGTACTGCACGGCTATGACTGCACCGGCCTGCCCCGCGTGCGGGCGACCGATCCCGCGCCGCTCGGCGAGGGCAGCGCGTTCACATGGGACGCGGAAGACGATGGAGGCGTCCCCGTTCTACCCGGTTGGTACACCGTGCGCGTCAGCGCCAGCAACGCCCTCGGACAGGTGATCTGGGGCAAGCGGTACGTGCGGGTGGAGGAGATTGCCAGCGGCGACAACGAGGTCGCCGGCGCGTCGCGCGGCGTGCAGCGCATGCACGGCCGCGGCGACTGGGTTGTCTGGACCGACCGTTCGGGCGAGCAGTGGCAGATCTGGGCGCGCAACGTGGCGGACGACGGGCAGCCGTTCGCGCTGACCACCGCTCCCAGCACCCAGGACGATCCCTTCACCGACGGCCGCTACGTCGTCTGGCAGGGACGGCAGGAAGACAGCACCTGGGCGGTCTACTGGTTCGATCTCGGCGACACCAACGCCGGCGTGCGCGTGCTGTCGGCGCTGCCCGACTTCGACGAAACCAATCCCTCGATCGCGTGGCCGTGGGCGGTGTGGCAGAAGCGCGATGTGCGCGTCGCCGGCGCACCGGCGCAGCTTGTCGCCCGGAATCTGGTGACCGACGCCCTGCGGCCGGTGTCGCCGACTGCCGCCGACCAGCTCGATCCGAACGTCGACGCCGACCGCGTCGTCTGGCAGGACTGGCGCGACGTCGGCCCCGGCGAGATCTATTTCCAGGATCTGGAGTCGGGCGAGGAAAGCCGGATCACGGCCAATCCGGCCGGCCAGTACCGGCCGGTCCTCTCCGGTCCTGTGATCGTCTGGCAGGACAACCGCAACGGACAGTTGGACCTTTACGGGTTCGACCTGCGGGACGGCACTGAAATCCGCCTCACGCAGACGCCAGCCGACGAAAGCTCGCCGGCCATCTGCGGCGAGTGGGTCTTCTACGCGGAGAACGCCCTGGGTCCGGGAAAGGAGAATCTGCGGCTGCTGCACCTGGCTTCGCTCCGTTCCGCGCCGATGACGCACAGCGAATCGCAGAAACGGTTCCCGGCATTGCTGACGGGCCACACGGCCTGGCTTGACGTCATCCCGGCGGGTGCGCGCGTGGTTGCAGGCAGACTCCCTTCGCTGCGCGGCGTCTACGCCGAGCGCAACGCCGTTCCGGTGACCGCGCAGATGCTTGAAACGGCCGCGACCGCCTTTGATCTCCTGGACCGCTGGCGGACCGAGGCGAACATCACCGAGGTGGCGACCTACGAACAGCTCTGGCCCGAAGTGGTCATGCGCCGCGCCTGGCGCGATGCGGGCGGCGTTCTCCAGGGCGAAAACTTCAGTCTCGCCGTCGGCATGTTTGTCTGGCTGGGGTTCGACCGGGCGCAGCTCGTTGATTTCGGCCCCTCCGAGACGGGCGTTGTCGATCTGCCGCAGGGGGCAAGCGTGCTGACGTACAGCGGCTTCCCCGTCGGGTATTCGGCTTTCGCCATGATGCGCGACCTCGGTTTCGGCAATGTCCGCGCGCTGCGGATGCACGACGCCGCTTCGGGGCGGTGGCTCACCGTGCAGGTGGATGCCGGGCGGCTGGTCGGGACCGACTTCGCGGTTCCGCGGATCGCGGTCATTCTGGTTGACATGGAACAGGCTGTAACAGGGTGGCGTCCCCGCTGAGGGGCGGTGCGAAGAGGGGAGCGGGAATCACTATGAAAACCTATCTGCCTTGTCTTTCGGTGCTGGCCTGCGCGCTGGCCCTCGGTGCGCAGGCTGTCACGCCCGCCGAGCTGCAGGCGCTGCTGGCGGCGGGCGAGCGGGTCGCGCTCATCGATCTGCGGCCGCAGGCGGCCTACGAGGCCGGGACGTTGCCCGACGCCATGAGGATGTCCGCCCGGGAGGCGGCGCGGAAGCCGCTGCGGGGGCGCGTCGTCTTCTTTGACGACGGCCTGGGAGGCGCCGCCGCGGCGGATGCGGCCGTCCTGCTCGCGGAGAAGAACGCCGACGTGCAGGCCGATTCGCTGGCCGGCGGTTTCGCCGCCTGGAGCGCGATGGGCGGGCAGACCAGCGAACGCAAAGGCTTGCGTCCGGCGCACCAGCGGTATGTGACCTATCAGGAACTCGCGGGGGATCTGGCGGATCCGTCCGGCACGGTTGTGTTGCTCGATGTGCGGCCCGAACGCAAGGAGGCGGGCATGCCTGCCGCGGCAGCCACCGGGCAAGCGGTGGCCGCGTCCGAATCCCCGGTCGATCTGGCCGCCGAATTTCCGCGGCTTGCGGCTACGCGCACGCTGCCGCGCCCGGCGGACGCGCCGTCGACGCAGCGCGGGCCGGGCCGTGCCGCGGCGGCGGCACCCGGGACGACGCCCTTGTACGTCCTGATCGACGCCGGAGACGGCACGGCGGAGCGGACCGCGCGGCGGCTGCGCGCCGCGGGCGTCGCCCGCGTGGTCATCCTGGCCGGCGGGGAATCCGCCATCCGCCGCAAAGGGGCGCCCGGACTGATGCGCCGCGGTTCGGGCGGCGGGCTGGACGAGGAGCGTGACGGAGCACCGGACTTTGCGACGATCGTGCAGGAGGAGGCCAAACCATGAACACTTCCCGTTCGACTCCCTTTGCGCCGACCCTGCGCCTGCTGGTGTGCGCGTCGGTGTGCGCCTGGCGCGTGTGGGCGGCCGGCACTTCCGAGGTGGTGGTCGCGAATATCGCCACCCGCGGGTTCGACGTTTTTGTGCGCACGCCCGCGCCGCCGGCCGTGTGCGCGCTGCAGGTCTTTCTCGATTACGACGGAACGGTCGCCGCCGAAGACGTCGCCATCGAACGCCAGCCGCTGACGACGGGACCGACGGTTGGCGACGACTATGCGCGCCGCTGCGCCGAACGTCTGTCGCGCGCGTCGCTCACCGCCGCCGGGAACACGCTTTTCCGCGTGACCGATGCCGAACCCGATACCCCGTATTTCATCCGTGTCGCCGTGGACGGGACGCCGTGGCCCGACACCGGCTTGCACGAGGTGCACACGCTCCCGGCGGCCGAATGGCGCGTGACGACGCATCAGTTGGTGGTCGATGTGAGCCGGCCGGGGGACGGGTGGGTCGGCACGCTCGCGGCGCCGGGCGCGGTTGCGCCGTTGCTTGCGGTGTGCGGCGACGGCACGCCGACCAACACGAGTTTCTTCTTCAATCTGGCGGACCTGGCCGACACGCTCGGCGCACCGTACACGCCGGCGCCGGGCGCACTGCTCGATTTCCGGCTCTACGGCCGCGCCGGCGCCCTGCCGACGCAGCGGGCACTCGTCTACGCCGCGCCGTCGTCCAACGACGCCGCAGTCGCGACGCTGACCACCGAGCTCACGCCGCTGCTGCGGTTGCTGATCGCTTCGGCGGTGCAGACGGTGTGCGAGCCGGCACCGGGCGACTACTTCTACTTCGGCGGCGAGGAGATCACCTGCCGGCTTACCCAAACCGTCGTCACCCAGGTCGACACCCAGTTGGTCGCCTACGGCTGGTCGGGCGCGGGCGATGTCCCCGTGAGCGGACGCACCACCGCCTTCACCTTCCTGTTGAACACCGATTCCACGGTGGACTGGCGGTGGCGCACCAACTTCTGGGTGGAGGTCGTCGCCGACCACGGCACCGTCGACCTCGCCAGCGGCTGGTACCGTTCGGGAGCCGGGCTTGCGGCAACCGCCACGCCGGATGCCGAATGGCTCTTCCGCGAGTGGTCGGGACTGGCTGGCGGCAGTGACCCGCTGACCGCCTTTACCGTGACCGCACCCGGCGCGTTGCAGGCCGGGTTCGACCCCGTTCTGGCGCCCGGCGGCGGCGGCATGCCCGAATGGTGGCTGACCCAGTCCGGGTTGGTCGGCGCGGACCGCGCGTCCGACGCCGACCCCGACGGCGACGGCATGAGCAACGCCAGCGAGTGGCAGGCCGACACATCGCCGACCAACCGGCTGTCCGATTTGCGCATCACCGCGATGGCGAAAAACGGCGGTACCGTAAATCTCACGTGGCGGGGGGGGCGCGAAGCCCGGCAGATTGTGGAGATGCTGGAGGATAACCTCGCCGCGGGCGCGTGGAAGCCCTTTACCACCAATCTGCCGCCGACCGACCTTGTCGGCACCTGCAACGTCCAGTTGGAGGGGAAACCCAGGGTGTTCTTCCGCATCCGCGCCGAAAGGTGACGCTTGCCATGCCGAACCGCCGCTCCATAGCCGCCTGGGTGTTTCTGGCC
>CAYVKQ010000186.1:0-6266 GCA_964451945.1 uncultured Lentisphaerales bacterium | reverse complement strand
CGCGAACTTGACGCCGCAGTCGGCGTAGACGTCGAGGATCGGCTTCCAGGTCTTGGCGAACGCCTTGTAGCCGGCGTCGATCTGCCCCGGGAGGCACGGCGGGAAGGAGTAGATCAGGTGCCAGACCGGCGAACCGGTGAAGCCGCACACGACGGGGACGCCGAAGTTGCGGGCGGCGCGCGCCGCCTTCTTCTGCATGTCGACCGCCCATCTCCTCAGCTCGGCCGGCTTGTTCTTGAGCTTGGCCGGACCGAACCCGTAGTGGCGCTCGTCGATGGGATCGCAGACGAGCTGCCCCGAGAGGTGGTTCGAGATCGCCCAGCAGCCGAGGCCGTGCTCGGCCAGCAGCGCGAGTTTGTCCTGGCAGTAGGCCTTGCTCTTCGAGGCGACGTCGAGGTCGACGTGATCGCCCCAGCAGGCGAGCTCGAGCCCGTCGTAGCCGCACTTCTTCATCAGCGGCGCCACTTCCTTCAACGACAAGTCCGCCCATTGTCCGGTGAAAATCGTTACGTTGCGAGCCATGGTTTCCCCTCCTCGATGCGCGCCGTCCTCCCAGTCACCCGCGACCGCCCCCGCGGCCGCGGCGCTGGAACCGGGCATGCGCCGACGTTCACATGGGCAAACTGTACGCGAGCGGCGGCGCCGTGGCAACCCCGAAATCAGATTGCTACTCTGCAAGCACGTAGACCGTCGGCAGGGTCTCCTGCACCCGCCGCACCCCTTCCATGAACGCCGCCAGCGGGGCGTCGGCCGGTGCAAAAACCAGCAGCGTGCCGAGTCCCTTGCCGATTTCGGCCACGCGCGCCGCCAGATCGTCCCACGTCTGCAGCGGATAGGGGCGGACGGTGAGTTTGGGGTCGAGGCTCGCCTCGTCGCTCCAGTCCTCGTGGATGTGGACGAACGTCCGGCGCCATCCCGCCGCGCCCTCCCGTTCGAGCCGCAGCTCGTAGGGCTGCAGCAGCCGCTTCTCCCGTTCGCGCCACTCCTGCTGCGGCAGAAACGCCTTGAGGTAGAGCTGCCCCGCGGGCGGACCATCGAGGCGCACGCCGTTGACGCCCTCGATGGCGAGGACCACGGCGGCGGCCTCGGTCGCCGCCCGCACCGTGAGGCGGTCGTCGAACCGGACCGTCACATGCGGTTCGCGCGCCGCGGCGACCAGGTCCATGAAGGCCTTGGCGACCGCGTCAAAGGCATTGGTCCGCGTCGCGCCCGCGACGGTCCAGGCCCATGTCACGTCGGCCAGGCCGGCGGGAGGGGTCTCCAGGCCGGGGCGCGGCAGGGCGGTCAGGGCGACGGGCGCGACCAGCGGTGGCGCGTCGGCCGGCCGCGCGGGGCGGAAGACGAACTGCCACAGGGTCTCGCGTTCCAGCAGCGTCCCCTTGGCGACATAGCGGCCGTAGGCGGCGTTCTGCGTGGCGGCGAACGGCATGTCGAGCACCGTCGTCGGCGCGTTGTAGGTCGAGAGGATCGAGCCGGGCGTGACGTCGTCCGCCTCGCAGCGGCCGTCCTCGCGCCAGACGGAGCCGACGTAGGTGAAGAGGTTCGACATCCCCCCCTGCGCCCGCTGGTCGTGGACATAGGCGCCGACCGGCCGTTCGGGGCCGCCGGCAAAGGGGCGCACCGCGAGCGTCACCCGTTCGCCGCGCGGCCAGAAGCGGAACGCCTGCGGCCGCACCGGGAGCCCCCGCGGCAGGCCGGCGGCCTCCAGCGCCCGCGCCACGTCCGAGGGCTGCGCCAGCGCCACGGCGAGCGCCTCGTAATCCTTGTCGCTGGTTTCACCGACCAGCACAAACTCGACCACGCCGCCCGCGGCAAGGCCGACGGCCTCGGCGACCACCGTCACCGTCCGCGCCGCCGTGTCGGCGACCACGCCGGGCCACACGCGGCGGGTCTCGCCGGCCTCCTTGCGCTGCGCCTCGGTCCACCGCTTCACCGCCTCCAGATTCGCCTGGCGGCCCGGCCCGGGACCGATCATCTGCGCCGCCGCGTCCGCCGCCAGCAGCAGCAGCAGCATTGCGGCGGTTGCCGCCTGCCATGCCCTCATGGAATCCCTCCCCTGGCGACGCACCATCCGCGGCGCCGCCTTATGGTGTGATCTCGGAGACCCTGTTACCGGTGAACGAGACACGGAACGACAGGATCCGGTTGCGCCAGTACGTCCAGACGTCCTGCTGGAGCGACGGGGTCTTGTGCTCGGGCGGGTAGCCCTGCGACAGGATCACGGCATCCCGCGACATGCCGATTTCCACCCTGCCCTCATCGATGGCCTTCCGCTCCGCCGCGGTCAACTCCAGGTAGGCGGGGGTCGTCAAGGGGTCGGTTTTGCCGAAGGTCCGCATCTTCAGCGCCTCGATCGGCACGAGGGTGAACTTCTTCATGTGGAGCAGTTCAAAGCGGGTGCCGTTGAACAGAAACGAGATGCTCTTCCGTCCCACGATGAGATCCGAGACACGCGACCCCACCGGGATGCGGTTGCCCACATGGTAGTTGGTGCTGTGGATGGGCTTGCCTTCGTCGTACCACAGGTTCACGCAGGTGAAGTAATCGCCTTCCGGCAGTTCGGGCGCCTTTTCGGCGGCCCCGAGCAGGGCGGCCGCACAGACGGCGGCCAGCGCGGCGCCCCATGTCCGATTCATTTTCATAAAGCCTCCTCTTGTTTCCGACGCGGGCGGAGCCCGCAATCCAATTCATCTCTCACAGAGCCACAGAGCAAACATTCGAACTCTGTGCGCTCAGTGCCTCTGTGAGAAACAAACGACGTGTTTTTTGCGTGGTCGTTGGTTTGCAAGGCACTAAAACGCACGCCGCGGCAAAACAGCGTGACAGTTCAAGTATGGCACGCCCCGCCGCGGCTGACAACCCGAAACCCCGGCGTCCCGCTCACAGGTAGACCGATGCGGTAGCCAGGGATTTGTACATGGCGGACACTCCGGCCGGGGCCTGCGGACGTTCGCTCAGTTCGGGGATTTCGTCGCAGGCGCCCGCGGCCAGGGACTGCAGACGGCGCGACAGTTCCCGCCAGCGGGCCGCCTGACCTGCCAGCCGGATCTGCATCACCTCGTAGCCCTGAGGCTTGTTGCGGGCGTACCAGACAGCGCGGTAGCGGCGCTCGAATCGTTCGACCTGCCGCGCCAGGGCTTCGGCCAGACGCCGCGTCGCGGGGGCGCGCGGCGCCCGCCCGACCTCCAGCGAAACCCGGATCTTCTCCGCCAGCAGCAACGCCAGTTCGCGCGCGAGGCGGACGTCGCCGGCCCCGCCGCCGGGCAATCCCCGCAGGTCGTCGGCGATCGCCTGGTAGCGGGCGGCCATGCGCGGCCAGTAGCCGCCCCCCTGCTGCACCTCGCGCTCCTTGCGGTAGATCCCGAGCAGGGGGTCGTCCCACAGCACGGCGGCGGCCGAGACGGCATCGTCGCCGGAGAAGGCGGTGGTCCGGGAGGCGGTCAGATGCGCGGCGAAATCGCCGCCGCAGATGGCGGCGAAGGTGTCGGCGAGCACCGCCTCGCCGGGCTCGCGGCCGGGGTTGTGGACCTTCTCCGCGGCATAGCAGGCGCCGGCCTGGGCCGAGCTCCAGTCGCAATAGCCGCCGTCGTCGCCCCACATCGTGAAGAAGATCTCCTCGACTCCTTCCGCGGCACAGGCCTCCACGCAGGGGCGCACGGCCTCGACGGTGCGTTGGTGGTTGTACCAGAAGGTTGGCCAGGTCCAGATGCCGGAGGCCATCACCGGATTCTGCCCGAGGGCGCGGTGGCGGCGGATCCACTCCCGGTAGAACGCGGCATCGGTGTGGTAGTAGTCCCAGTACGTCAGCCGGGCAAGCGGCGGGATCTGGGCGATGATGTCGGGCGGGGTAACGGCTTTGGGGTCGTAGTAGTCCATGGTCCGGCTGCCCATGCGGAAAAACATGTCGGACCAGATCAGCGGCTCCAGCCCGCGCCGTCCGCAGGCGCCGACGACGCGGTTCAAGTGGTCGATGTAGATGTCGAACGGGCGGCGGTAACCGTTGATGTCCATGTACCGGCCGCGGCCGAGCCCGTGGGTTTCGTCCATCCCCAGGTGGATGCGGCGCGAACGGTAGACGCCGGAGTAGAAATCGAGAATCTTGTCGATCAGGGCGTAGGATTTGTCTTCGGTGGTCAGCAGTTCGGCCGCCGTATCCATGATGGGGGAGTAGCGCCCCCAGCGCAGCACGGGCTCGAGATGGCCGAGCGCCTGGACACAACCGACCATCTCGATGCCGAGGCGCGCCGCGTAGGCGTCCAGGTCGCGCAACTCTTCCGCGCGGTAGCGTCCGCGCAGATAGCCGAAGATCTCTTCGCCGGGCAGCTCGTAGGTGTCCTTGGTGTAGAGCATCATCTCGTTGTACCCCAGCAGCGCGGAACGGCACAGCCACTCCTTGAGGTACGCCACCTGCGGCACGGCATTGCGGCAGCAGTCGATCATCAGGCCGATCCGCTTGAAGGGCGTCCGCTCGACGATCTCGCCGTCAAGCCCGGCCAGCAGGGCGCCGATGCCGCGCGCCACGAGGGTGACGCTGGCGCCGGCGACGGCCGCCTCCCGGCCGCGGCGCCGCACCGTCAGCCCCTCGCCCCCCAGCGTGGCGCAAAGGCGCAGCCCGTTGCCGTCCTCGGCAATGGGATAGCGCTCGCCCAGTGTCTCCAGCAGCGGGTGCAATTCCCGCGGCGTGGTGGCGCGGTTCCAGGACAGAGAAACCTTTCGCCTCCGTTTTCCGATCCGATTCGCTTCCTTCATGGGTCTGCCTTTCCAGGGAAAGCCTCGGCCCGGCGCTTGCCAGCCGGACGGTTCCGCGCGTTTCGCTGCGGAACAGGATAGGCCCTCCCGCGATGCGCTGGCAAGCGCCGACAGTGCCGACCGGTTCAGCGCGTAATCGGCGACAGCCCCTCCCCAAACCCTCGGCGTCCCTGGCGTCTTGGCGGTTCAACTTTTCGTGCTTTTCGTGTGTTTCGTGGGCAATTCCTGCGTCGGCCTGCGCTCTGCGGGAAAAAACAGCGTCGACCCGCGCTTCGTGGCCTTCGCGTGTTTCGTGGGCCATCACTGCGTCGGCCTGCCCCTTCGTGTGAGACCTGCGGCGCCTGCGCTTGCGACCGCCAGAAAGGAGTTGACTGCCCCCCCCCTGCATAGGGTTTACTAGCCATAACCCATTCAACCGGCCTTGTCGGCCGGCAACAGCACCCAGCATGGAGTTCCGACGCCATGAGTAGATTGCGTGTCGCTCAATACGGATTCTGCCACGAGCATGCCTTCGGCAAAATGTGCACTCTGCGCAAGTGCCTCCAGGACGAGATCGATCTCGTGGGCATCGTCGACGACCGCGCCTCGCCGACCCCGCGCTTCGTCAATGACAACGGGGCGGAAATCTACGCCGGCGTCCCGGTGATCACCGAGGACGAGCTCTTCGCCCCCGGGAATGTCGATGTCGTCCTCGTCGAGCCCACGAACGGCGACCTCGTTCCCACTGCCTGGAAATGCGTCGAACACGGCCTGCCCTTCCATCTGGACAAACCCGGCTGCCAGGATGCCCGCGCCTTCCGCGCGCTGGTCGAGGAGTGCCGCTCCCGCCGCATTCCCCTCCAGATGGGCTACATGTACCGCGTCAACCCGGCGATCCAGTTCGCCGTCCGGGCGGTGCGCGAGGGGTGGCTGGGGGACGTCTTCCGCCTCGAGGCGGACATGGACCACTGCTACGGCAATGCCGCCTACGACGAGTACCTCTCCTCGTTCCAGGGCGGCATCATGTACAACCTCGGCTGCCATCTGATCGACTTCATCGTCGCGATGCTCGGCAAGCCCGGCAAGGTTGTCTCCGTGCTGAAGCCGCTGGCCGGCCACCGGCCGGACGCGACGCTCAACGCGATTGCCGTTCTCGAATACGCCCACGGCTTCGCCGAAATCCGCGCCTGCAGTTGCCGCCGGACCGCGGTGTCCGGGCGCAGGCTTCTCGTCTGCGGCTCGAAGGGCACGATCGAACTCTGCCCGGTTGAGCGCTTCGACGGCCGCAAGCTCGAGCTCGGCCTGTCGCTGACCGAGCCGGCCGGCGGCTACGATGCCGGCATCCACACCGTCGCCTTCGGCCCCATCCGCGACCGCTACGAGGAGCAGCTCCGCCAGCTCTTCCGCATCGTCCGCGGCGAAACCCAACCCGACGTCTCGCTCTACGACCACGACCTCGCCGTGCACGAGGTCGTTTTGGCCGCATCCGGAATCTGCACGGGAGGATGCCCATGAACGTCTCGCGCATCGTTTTCCCC
>CAYVKQ010000185.1:0-6269 GCA_964451945.1 uncultured Lentisphaerales bacterium | reverse complement strand
GGTATAGCTCAGTTGGTAGAGCGCTTGAATGGCATTCAAGAGGTCAGGAGTTCGACCCTCCTTACCTCCACCACTTTCCGAACCCGGCTTTCGTTTCATGCCTACGTACGAGTATCTTTGCGCGAAATGCGGACAGTTTGACCTGTTTCAGAGCATCAAGGACAAACCACTGACGGTCTGCCCCAAATGCAAAGGGCGTAGAATCAAGCGCCAGATCGGCCGCGGCGCCGGCATCCTCTTCAAGGGGAACGGTTTCTACCAGACCGATTACCGGAGCCCCGGCTACCAGTCAGCCGCCAAGGCCGACGGCGTCCCGAAGGTCGACCCAGCGCCTGCGAAGAGCGACAGCAAGCCTGCGGCCAAGGCGGGACACGCCCCCTCGAAAAAAACCGTTTGACCGGGCTTGGAAGCGGGAATGCGCCCCGTGCGACCGCAAAATCGGGAGTGGCACGCACGGACCGCCACATGATACCATCCCTCTATGACGTTGCTACTCGTCGGCAACTTGTTTTTCTTAATTGGAGGTAAATCATGACCAAACGCCTGTTCGTTGCTTCGTTGATCCTCGGTCTGGCCGTTGCGGGTTGCGGCAGGGACGCGCAAGAAAAGCTCACCGAGAAGTTGATCGAGAAAGGCATGGGAGGCGACGGCTCGGTAGCCGATGTCGATGTTTCGGGCGACAAGATCGCCTACACCGCCACCGACGCCGAAGGGAAGCGTTCGCATGTCCGCATCGAGGGGGAGCAGGTGACGATCGCCGGCGAGGACGGCACGGTCGCCTACCAGGCGGGCGGCGACGGCAAATTGCCGCAGGGCTTCCCCGAGGATGCCTTCGTCTATCCCGGCGCCAAGATCGCGACCTCCATGAGTTTCCCGCAGGGGGTGAATGTGGCGTTTGAGACCAAGGACGCCGTGGCGACCGTCGTCGCCAAATACGCTGCGGAAATGAAGGCGAAGGGCTGGAACGAGAAATCGACCATGAAGGTGGACGAGGTCAACATGGCGGCCTACGAGAAAGGGAAGCGTACCGCCAGCGTGATCGTCCAGGAGCAGAACGGCGTCACGCAGATCAACCTGACCATCAACGCCACCGAAGAGTGACGCCGACCGCGCGGCGGCCCGGTCACGGAGTACAGGAGCAACGTCCATGAGCCATTGTCTTCGTCCCACCGGGTTCTCGTTTTGCACCGCGGCCGCCTGCGCGGCGACTCTGGCGGCCATCCTGGGCGCGGGCTGCGTCACCAACCCCATCACCGGCAAGCAGCAGTTCAGCATCGTGGGCAAGGGCGAACTGCTCGCCCTCTCGGCGGAGGCGGTGCCCTCCCAGTTGTCCTCGGACTACGGTGTGGCGGACGACGCCAAGGCGAACGCCTACGTCTCGCAGGTCGGGCGCAAACTGCTGGCCACGCTGACGCCGGCCGACGTGGTCTATCCCGACATGCCGTTCAGTTTCCAGGTCGTCAACGCCGTCTATGTCAACGCCTACGCCTTCCCCGACGGCACCATCGCCATCACCCGCGGCATGCTGGCCGAGCTGGAGAACGAGGCGCAGCTGGCGGCCGTGCTCGGCCACGAGATCGCGCACGTGAACTGCGGCCACACGGCGTCGGCCGTGAGCAAGAGCACGCTCTACGGCGCGCTGATCTCGGGAACCACCGGCTACCTCGCATCGAAGGGAAGCTCGTGGGCCGACCTCGCCGGCACAGCGGGGCAGCTGGGCAGCGCGGTGGTGCTTGCCAGCTACAGCCGCGAGCAGGAGCGGCAGGCCGACGAGGGCGGCATGCTCTACATGGTTCGCGCGGGCTACGATCCGCAGGGGATGGTCGATCTACAGCGGCTGCTGGTGCGGATCAGCGGCGCCAACCCGTCGCTGCTCGAACAGATGTTCGCGACGCACCCCATGAGCAGCGAGCGCCTGCAAACGGCCGCGGAGCGGGCCCGCACCGTCTATGCGGGACGCAACAAGGGGGCGCTCGGCGAAGCGGCCTATGTGGCCGCCACCGCGGACATCCGCAAAAACAAGGTGGCGCTCAAGCAGTTCGCCACAGCCGAAACCCAGATTGCGCAGAAGGCCTACGCCGCCGCCAAAACGTCGGTCGAAAAGGGGCTGAGTCTGGCGCCCCGCGACTACGTGGGCCTGATGCTACTGGCGCGGGCGAACCAGGCCGGAGGAGACGTTGCGGCGGCGCAACAGGCCGCCGCGCGCGCGTTGCAGGCGAATCCGAGAGGCGCCCGCGCGCAGAGCATGCTGGCGCAGTGCGCACTGCAACGCAAAGACTACGCCACGGCGCTCCGGCACCTGGACGCGTTCGAGCGCCAGGTGCCCGGGGTTGCGGCGACCGCTTTCCACAAGGGCATGGCCTACGACGGGCAGGGCCAGAAAAACAAGGCCGTGCAGTCCTACCGCGCCTATGTGGCGCGCGGCGGCACGGCGACGGCCGAAGGCCGGTTCGCGGCGCAGCGTCTGCAGCAGCTCGCGCCCGCGCCCGCAACGCGCTGAAATCACGGCCGGACGGCGGGAATCACGCAGCGGAAACCGACGGGCGTCCAATCGCTCACCTGCGGCGGATGGACCATGCGCGCCGCCGTGCGGCTGTAGCGTTCGTCGGCCAGCGCATAGCCGCCCCGCAGCACCTTGTGCGTGCCCGCCTGCGGACCCGCGGGATTCCGTCCCGGCGACTTCCGGTAATAGTCGTGCGCATACCAGTCGGCCACCCACTCCCAGCAGTTGCCCGCCATGTCCTCCACGCCGTAGGGGCTGGCGCCCGCCGGAGAGCTTCCGACCGGCATCAGGCCGCTCTGGAACTGGTAGGTCGTCCGCTCCAGCCCGACCGCCTTCGCGGGATCCCACGCGTTCCCCCACGGATACTCGCGTTCGTCGGTTCCCCGCGCCGCCTTCTCCCATTGCGCCTCGCTCGGCAGGGCGGCGCCGGCCCAGGCGGCGTAGGCGGCCGCCTCGAACCAGTTCACGGTCGCCGGGTACGTGCCGTCGTCGCCATCCATCTCGGCGTGGAACGTCTGGCACCACGACGGCTCGTGGCTGCGCCCCGTCGCCGCGCAGAAGGCGAGGTAGTTGGTCAGCGTCACCGGATATTTGTAGATCCAATATCCGTCAAGCGTGATCCGCTTCTGCGGGCGTTCGTCGCCCGCCCCCTTTCCCTTGGGGCTGCCGCGGAGGAACGGACCGGCGGGGATCCAGACCAATTCGGCGCCGTCGATCCGGTTGACGCCACGCCCGTTGCCGAGATCGTCGACCTGCGCCGCGACCGGCTGCGGCGGCACCGCCGCGGGCGCGTCCCGGACCACCGCCACGGCACGGGTCTGCAGGTTCTGCGGCGGCAGGGCGTTCGTCATCGGTGTGTCCGCAAGCGCCACCGGCGCGCCGAAAAGCGTCACGCGCAGTTGCTTGCGCTCGACCTCCGGCTGGATTTCGATTCGCTCCCAGCCGGCCGCGGGTGTCGTCAGGACAACTGCCATGCCGTCGCCGCGGTCGAGTTTGAGGGATAGTTCGCCGGCGCTGCCGGGGTCGACCGGCAGCGCGACGACCTGCGCGTCGGAGACCGCCTCGGCGTCGCTGACGTTCTCCACCAGGAAGGGGTCGGCCCCCTCGCCGAACAGCACCCGTTCGCCGGCCTTGACGCCGCGGATGCCGCCGGGAACGGCATAGCCCAGATTGAGCATGCGCGGAGCAATGCCGCCGCCCGAAACGACGACGCCGGCTTTGGCGGGCTCGGGGACCGCCAGCAGCCAGCGGGCGTCGAAGCGCGCCGGGTCGCTCATCCTGGCCGGCCCTTTGCCTTTGACGAAGGCGCGGTCGATGCGCATGCCGTCGGCGCCCACGCGGACGGTGCGCCGGAGTTGGCAGTGCGACACAAACTCCCAACGCGGCGCCGAGATCACGAGAGCCGTGTCCAGGCTGTCGTCTGCCGGAGGCGTGAAGCGGCTCCAGGCGTCGACCCATGTCGCGGGCGGCTGGCTGCCGATATTGGATTCCGCGAGCGGCATCGGCAGCCAGATCTGGGCGAATCCCTTGACCAGATCGCGGTACCCCGCCTCGGAATCGGCGGCGGCGAGCAGGTCGCGGCGTTTGCCGTCCGCGGTCGCGCGGACGATCTGCCCCTTGAGTTCGGGGCAGATGTCGACGGCGTAGGGGCCGCCTTTCAGGCTGACGACGGGACCGCCGGCACTGGCGGTTTTCGCGGCGATGCCGCGAATGACGCCCATCTCGCCTCCACCCGATCCGGCGATGCTCCGCTTGGTGCGCATCAGGGCGGGCGGCACGAGCGGGTCGGCGTTGGGCACGAACCACTCGCGCCCGTCCTCCGCAAAGCGGACCTTGCCCCAGTTCCCCGCCGCCTTGGCGGCATCGAAGGTCATCACATCGAGTGTGCGGCCGCAGGCGTCGCCGAGGTTCTCGAGCAGGACGGGATCGCGCTCCCGCGCCGCCGCCCGCAGCGCCCGCTCCATGTGGGTGGTCATCCGGGCGAGAACGTCGGGCGGATAGAGCTTGAGGCGGATGGTGGAGGCGAAGCCAGTCCAGCGGCAGACGCTCGGTGCGTGCCCGCTGTCGGCATAGGCGGCCTGCGAAAGCTTCAGGTACTCCCAGACGTGCGGCGCGGCGCCCTTGCCGTAGTTGTCCTCCAGAAACTGCCGGATCAGCGCGTCGGCGTCCAGGTCCGGGTTCCACGCCAGCTTGAAATAGGTCCAGGCGTAGAGCCAGCGCCAGCCCCAGCCGCACATCTCGAAATTGGTGCCGTAGAGATTGCATTCCTTCCAGTAGTCGACCAGTTCACCGAGGTAGAACACCGCGGGCCATTCACCCTCGAAACCGGGAACCCAGTGGTAGGAGGTGACGCGACCGGGGGCGATGGCCGGCCATTCGCGCAGCGCCCGCGCATAGTCGCGGTTGCCGGGGCCGTGGGGCACCGAGCCGATCTGGTCGCCCGACATGTGCGCCCCGCAGTCGCTGGAGACGATGCAGATCCAGAGGTTGTCGTGGGGTTTCAGCGTGCGCGGGGCGTCGAGCGTGGCGAAATAGGCGAAGGTGATGACCTGCTGCTTCGGCTGCTCGCGGGCGAGAACCTCGATGGCGCGGTTGAGCAGCAGAACATAGGGGGCCGCCTCGGAGCGCTCCTCCCGCACCAGCGCGCGGCACGCCGCGCAGAAACAGCCCGAGAAACCATCGCCCTGGGCGGCGGCGATCGGCATCCGGGGGTCGTAGGCGGCGCCGCGGGCCTCGGCGGCGGCGATCCGCCGGCGGGTCTCGTCGAGGAGCGCGCCGCCCAGTTGCCGCGCCAGGTCGGGGTTGGTCCCGCACAGCCCCATGGCCCACCCCGCCTCGCGCACCCCGCTTCGGTTCATGGCGTAGAATTCGGGATGCTCGGCGAACAACCCCTTCTGGACGACTTCGCCCTTGGCGTTTTTGCGGTCCTGCGGCGGCAGGAGCGAGAAGAAGGAGTGCGCCGCGCTCAGGGCGCCGCTGACGGTGTCGGCCGGATAGCCGCCGCCGCGGTTGCGCTCGATCCATGGCATGCTGCCGACCCAGTAGATGAGGCCTCGCTGGGCGAAGTGGGGTTGGGCCAGTTTGTCGCACGCGTCGACGACGAGGGTCGGCCGCTTCGGCACCACCTCGAATCCGGGCCCGCGATACTGCAAGCCATTGGCCTTGTAGGTGTAGAAGCGGCACCCGAGGTGGTCTTCGAGAAACCCCCAGACGGCATAGGTGAGACCGAGCGCCGACCCGCCGGTGATCCGGACGGCCGCGTCATCGGCGACAATCCGGTAGGCCTGGCGCGCGATCTCCGGACGGGCGCTGGCGCCGGGAAGTTTCTCGGCCGTCTCGAGAACGACGGCCGGCCGGCCGCCGGCCTGTGCGACGCCGGCGACCTGCTCCAGTTCGGCGCCGGTGATCTGCCGCAGATAGGCCCGCAGCGTTGCCGCCTGGTTCGTGTGGCCGTTGTGGACGATTACCGCCACGGGTTTCCCGTGATCGGCGAGGGTGACGGCCCGCGCCCCCGTGGCCGCTCCGAGAACCAAGCCGCCGGCAATCAGGCAAGACGAAAGACGAAAGCGCATATTCTCCTCCCTTGACAGAACCGTTTTTGTTTGTGGAAACGGCTTATACACCATCGGCAAACAACCGTCAACAGACGAGGCGTTTAACCTGTCGCATCCGGGCCCGAAGATGAACGTTTCGGCATCATGGAGGAAGTGGAACAAGGAAATTTTGTGTTAAAGTCATAAATCAATGAGAATAATGCACTTATGAC
>CAYVKQ010000184.1:0-6272 GCA_964451945.1 uncultured Lentisphaerales bacterium | reverse complement strand
GGTTTTGCAAGAGCCTCTTTGTATCCAAAATGCAACCAAAAAAAAGATGAAATCAGGGGTTTTCAGGGACAGAAGGGAGATGCAAAAAAGAGGGTAAAAAAGGCCATAAACGGCAAAAAGCCCAATAAAAACGGCTTTTTTGAGTGGCGCCCCTGGGGTGACTCGAACACCCGACCCGCGGATTAGAAATCCGCTGCTCTATCCAGCTGAGCTACAGGGGCGGAAGGGATATATAGCATAGACGAAGAAAGGGGTGCAGGGGAAGCCCCTGCTTTGCGTGCGGGAGTTTCGGGGTTATTTTGCGCCTTGCCTCGCGGCGGGCGCGCATGGTATGATACGACACTTTCAAGGAGAAGCAGTCATGTCGAGAGTTTGCGAGATGTGCGGCAAGGGCCCGATCACGGGCAATCGCATTGTGCGCCATGGTCTGGCGAAGGCCAAGGGCGGCATCGGATTGCACACGACGGGGATCACCAAACGGCGTTTTCTGCCGAATCTGCGGTCGGTCCGCGTCAAGGACGGACCCAACTCCCGCAAGATCAGGATCTGCGCGGCCTGCCTGAAGAGCGGCAACATCGTCAAAGCGTGACGCGCAAGGCGCGACGGACGCAGGGACAGCCGGGCGGCGGGATGTCCCCGCGGTGCAACCAGCCGGAGCGGAGGATGAGTATGAACCAAGGCGAATACTCTTCAGACCGTGTGGACACGGCGGTTTCGGACCGTTCCGGACTGAATGACGGGGAAGTGCGCCTGGATGATCGGGGCGACCCGATCTCCAATTCTTCCGATATCGTCTTTGATTGTCCGCATTGCGCCCACCAGCTCGTGATCGACGTCCGCGGCGCCGGTCTCACGGTCAATTGCACCGAGTGTGGCGAACCCGTCCAGGTCCCGATTCCGGAGGGGATGGAGGTCTCCGACTTTGACGAGTCGGCCGAGCAGTTGTTCGCCCAGATCCTGCAGCTCCGCCGCTCGCTCGCGCGGGCGGAGGGGCGGATCGTCGAGCTCGAACGGGTGGTGGCGAGCCTCATGGAACGCCGCTCGGCGATGGAAAAGGCGCGTCTGGCGACGCTGCACCGCTGCGCCGAGGTCAACAACCTGCTGCAGTCGGTCTTGCGCAGCCAGGGGGACATTGCGCTGGTGGTGCAGCGGATTCAGGTGCTGCTGGCCGAAGAGCAGAAGTGACCGGCCGCCCGGGGGAAGCAAGCGGCAGGCATGTCGGCCAACCTACAGGTTCACGACGCGGATGGAGACGGCCTGGCCGGAGTTGTCGGCGAGGCCTGCGGCTACCGGTTCCGCGACGCCTCCCTTCTGGAACAGGCGCTGACCCTTGCTTCCTGGCATGACGACGCACGGCCCGGCAGCGACAACCAGCGCCTCGAATTTCTCGGCGACGCGGCGATCGGCCTGCTTGCCGCCGAACACCTCTATGCCGCCCACCCCGGTCTCGATGAAGGCGGGATGAGCCTGTTGCGGACCCGGGTGACCAGCGGCCGGGCCCTGGCCGAGGTGGCGCGGCGGATCGGGTTGGGGCGGTGGATGCGCATGGGCCGTTCGGACGAGCTGACCGGCGGCGGGCGCGAACGCGAGGGCGCGCTCGCGGATACGCTGGAGGCGTTGTTCGGCGCCGTCTGGATCGACGGCGGGCTGGAGGCGGCGCGCGGTGTCTACCGCCGCTTGCTCGCCGACCTGGTGAGCATCGCCGATGTGGCGGAGGCGTTGCGGAACGACAACCCCAAGGGGCGCCTGCAGGAGCGGAGCCAGGCCGCCGACGGCTCCATCCCCGTGTACGAGGTGGTCGACACCTCCGGCTCCGGCCATCAGCCGCGGTTCACCGTCCGTGTGACGCTCTGTTCCGGGCTGACCGCCGTGGCGTCCGGATCCAGCAAACGGGCCGCGGAAACGGCTGCGGCGCTGGCGGCGCTCGATGCGGTGCATCCCGCCACGGCCGGGGCGGCGGACGGAGAAGCGGGAGGAACGTCATGAGCGATTCCGTGTTGTGTCTCGGTCTCACACCGGCCGTGCAGCGGACCCTGGTGTTCAAGCGGTTCGATCCCGGCGAGGTCAACCGCGCCGTGGAGAGCCATCAGACCAGCGCCGGCAAGGCGGTCAATACGGCGGTGGCGCTGGCGACGCTCGGCACGCCCGCCTGCGTGACCGGGTTCAACGGCGGCGCCAGCGGCAGGTTTCTCGCCGCCTACGTGCGGGAGCGCGGCGTTCGCGCCTGTTTCACGGCGATGCCGCAACCGACGCGCGTCTGCACGACGGTGATGGACGCTGCCTCGGGCGTCATTACCGAGCTGGTGGAGGAGGGTCCCGAGCCGGGAGAGGCCGCGCGCGCGGCTTTTGCCGCACGCAACGAACGGCTGGCGGCGCGGGCGCGCCTGGTGGCGATCAGCGGCACGCTGCCGCCGGGCACACCCGACGACTTCTACGTTCCCTTTGCGCGGCGGGCCGCCGCGGCGGGAGTGCCGGTGGTGATCGACTCCCACCGCGAGGCGCTGTTGCGCGTCCTGCCGTTTCAGCCGCTGCTCGCCAAGCTCACGGTGCGCGAGCTGGAGAAGACGTTCGGCGCGGCGTGCGGCGACGAGGCGGCGATCATACGCGCCGCCGGCCGCCTGCGGGCGGCGGGCGCGCAATGGGTGTTCGTGACCCACGGCGGACGTCCCGCCCTGCTTCTCGGCGGCGAGGGGTGCGTCTGGTTCGACCTTCCCGAAATCAAGGTCGACAATCCGATCGGCAGCGGGGATTGCACGACCGCCGGGTTCGTCCACGCCTGGCTCGACCGCCGCGCGCCGGTCGCGGAGGCGGCGGTGTTCGGACTCGGATGCGGCATGGCCAACGCGCTGACGCGGGTCCCGGCGCGGTTCGAACCCGCGGCGGCGGAGCGGCTGGCGCGGCAGGTGCACTGTCGGATGAGGTGAGCCCGCGTCAACAGACCAGGGTGCGGACGATGCGGGGCGTGACGTCGGCGATGCTCGATAGGCCGGCCCGGAGACTGTCGGCGCCGGGGCCGAAGGCGACCAGCGGCACGGGGTTGGCCGTGTGCGAATGGACCGACATGTTCTCGATGTTCCCGTGGTCGCTCGTGAGGATGAAGAGCAGGTTCAGGTCGCGCGCCATGGCCGCGAGCGGGTCGATGAACGCGTCGAGCGTCCGCAGGCAGCGGGCTGCCTCGTCGAGGCTGTTCGAGTGCCCCGCGAGGTCGCTCTGGAAAAACTCAAACAGGGTGAAGTCGTAGGTGAGCGCCAGTTGGATCAGGTGCTCGGCCGCTTTAGCGGGCGCGATCACCGGGCCGGTGTAGCCCTTGGCCCGCAGGCTCTCGCGGGTGATGTCGTGGAAGACGGCCTGGTTGGCCAGCATATCCTCGCGCAGGCTGAAGACCCCGGGACAGGTGAGGCTCATGACGGTCGTGACCGACTTGAAGCGCCGCGCGCCGATCTCCTCGACCGACTCGGCGGCGTAGGCGTCGGCGAACTTGCAGCGCAGCCCCTTGCGGTGGAGCTTGAGGAAGAGGTTGTCCTCGTTGATCAGGGTACGGAGGGTGGGTCCGGGGAAGCCCTCCATGTGGCGGCCCATGTAGCGGGCGGCGTTGACGCCGGTGTAGAGGGCGGTCTGCCCCGTCGCGCTTTGCGGCAGGCCCGGCATGTCGAGGCACGCGTCGACCGGCTGGCCGCTGGCGCCGATCAGGCGGTACAGCGCGGGGCAGACCTCGCCGTTGACGGGGTTGTCCGCGGCGGGTTCCCGGATGCCGACGCCATCGACAAAAAGGAAGAGGACTTTCACGGCACCACGTTTGTAGGAGAAAATGGGCTGCGGCGCAAGGAAATTCCAGGGCTCCCCCTCAGGCGACCGCCTCGGTCACCTGCAGCCGCGTGCCGGCGACCAGGTCCTTGACGCGCTCGCGCCAGGCGGCCATGTGGGGGGCGGCGAGGTGGGCGTGGAGCGCCTCGAGCGAGGTCCACTGCTCGCAGATGACGACCGTGTCGGTGCGCAACGGCTCCTGCGCCGCGATTCCCGAGGCCACGTCGCGCGTGGCGACATAGGAGACGCAGCCCGCTTCGGCGCGGACGAGGCGGCAGTTGGCGGCCAGCAGGCCGAGGTAGCCGGGTAGGACGCCCGGCTTGAGGGTGACGGTGGCGATTACATGGATCATGGCGACTCCTTTGCGGTTGTCGGTTCGGGTGGGGAAAGGGGTGGGGGCGGTCCGTCGACCGGGCGTCCGCTGCGCCGCGCCGCGGAGCCGGAGCGCCGGGCGAGCCGGAGCAGCGGGCTGGGACGCATGGCGATGGCGCGCGCCGGGCAGACTTCGTGGCAGCAGCAGCAGCCGATGCAGGCGCGGCGGTCGAGGCGCGGCCGCCCGCCGCCGGGAGGGAGGGCGAGGGCGTTCGCCGGGCAGGCCGTGACGCATTTGCCGCAGCGGACGCACGCTTTGCCGAAGGCGGGGCGGAACCAGACCAGCTTGCCGACCAGCCGCACCACGGCCCCCGGCAGCAGCGACATCGCCACCTGCTGGGTGTGGCGCGGCAGGCGGAAGCGGGGCACCTCGGGCCGCTCGCCGTGGACCGCCAGCGAGGTGTAGGCGGGGAGTTGCGACACACCCGTCAGATAGGGAACGCGCTCGGGGTTGATGTGGAGGACGTCGCAGAGCGCGAGGTCGAGGGCGAAGGGGTCGGCCGACGCGGCGAGAAAGCGCAGCGGCACCGGCGTGCCGGCGGAGGGGCCGTCGCCCTCCATCGCCAGCACGGCGTCGGCGATGGTGAGGGTCGGCGGCATCGCCCGGCAGACGGCGCGGACCAGCCCGCCAAAGCGGACGGGATGCGAACAGGTCTTGTGCAATTCCGTCTTCAGGTGCCCCGGGATGGTGCCGTAGAAATTCTTCACGGCGGCGGTGAGCACGGTGAGGCTGTGGGTCTTGACCTTGGGCAGGCTGACGATCACGTCGGCGTGCAGGGCGAGGTCGCTGACCGAGAACGTGAAGCCGTCGCGCGCGAGGGTGGTGAACGGAGAGGCTTCCATGCGGCGCAGCGGCACGCGCTCCTCGGCGCAGACGGCCTGCACGCCGGTGGTGCGCCAGACCTGTTCGATCCGCGCCGCGTAGGCCGGACTATCGGCGACGGTGACTTCCGCGCCCGCGGCCTTGAGCTTGCGCAGCACCTGGCGCAGCAGCTCGGGATGGGTGGTCACCGCCGCCTCGGGCGGCCGGTCGGTCAGCAGGTTGGGTTTGACGAGGACGCGGCAACCGGACCGGACAAAGGAGTTGAGACCACCCAGCGGCGCCAGCAGGCGGTCCACGGCGGCGCTCAGCGCTTCGGGTTCGTAGCCGGGGCAACGGGTGAAGGAGATGTTGGCGGTTGTGGCGTTTGGCATGCGTGCGGGGTTGGGTTTGGCGCGGGGCGACGGTTTCGGCGACCAGAACGGGGGCGGGCACATCTTTGAAGTGACGAAGGGTTCCCGCGATGATCATTAAAAAACGCACGCGAATACCGCCAGACTGCTGGCCCGTATCCGCGCGCGCCTTGTGGAAGCCGCACCGGGGTGCGGACGTGTCGCCGCGTCACACGGCGGGCTTCGTCTTGCGCAGACCGAGGCCGCGGTCGCCCGCCTTCCACTGGCCGCGCTCCTTCAACAGGTTGACCCGTTCGAACCGCTTGAGCACGTTGCGCTTGGCGGTGATTTTTCCCGATCCCTTGAGGCTGCTGTGCTGACTCATCGCTCCCTCTTCTCCGATTACGCTCTCCGCTTGCGAAATGAACGGGCGTATGATACCACGCCTGCGGCGGATGGCAAACGCAAAAGATGGCAGATCCTGAATTCCTGCGCCGCGTTCCCGCTCAACTGGAAGGGCTTGTTTCGCCCAGGATCCGCTGCCCGTTGCGGTAGAGGATGTCTCGGAGCGCCTCGTCGTCGATGCCCGCGCCGAGCAGGGCGCCGATGTAGTAGTAGTGGCTGAACCAGGGGAAATCGGTTCCGAAGACGATCTTGCGCGAACCCGCGCCGGCCAGTAGTTGCTCGACGACGCCGCGGTCGTCGGGCACGGCCGTGAGCTCGAGATAGAGGTTGGGGAAGGCGTTGGCCAGCTCGATCGCCCGCGACCATTCGCCGTGCAGGCTGTGGCCGCAGATGATCGTGGCGCCGGGATAGCGCTCCGCCACGGTGCGGACCGCCTCGTAGCCGTCGTATGGGCTGCCGCCCCAGGTGTGCATCAGGACGGGCAGGCGCCGGGCATTGGCCAGCTCGGTCCTGTTGTTTTTGACCAACCTGGTGTCCTA
>CAYVKQ010000183.1:0-6302 GCA_964451945.1 uncultured Lentisphaerales bacterium | reverse complement strand
GCCAGCACGTCCTGTGCAGCTCGCACGAGGCGGTGCGCGCCGCCCACGAACAGGCGATCGAATACGTGTTCCGGAACGTCCCGAAGGCGGCCGGCGCCCTGTTCATCGTCGGCGGCGAGGGTTACATGCACTGTCACTCGCGCCCCTACGGCCGGTTTGAGGGGACGTCGTCGTGCCCCCGCTGCGCCGCGCTCGATCCGTCGGCCGCCGTGGCCGACTGGGTCAACCGCGCCGCCGCCGCCGTCAAGCGGACCGGCGACCGGAAGATCGTCTTCGCCTGGCCCTACAGCGCCTTCACCTGGTCGGGCAAGGACCGCGCCCAGGTCCGCTGGATCGAGCGGCTCAGCGACGACGTGCGGGTGCTGAGCAATTTCGACACGGGCAGCCCCGATCCGCAGACGGGCGCCGGCGTCTATTTCTACGACTACAACATCAAATCCGTCGGTCCGTCGGATACGTTCCGGGAACAGACGGCGGCGCTGGCGAAGCGCGGACGGAAGATTTACGTCAAGACCGAGAGCAGCACCACTCCGACGGTCTTCTTTACCGCCTATGTGCCCGTGCACTTCCGCTGGCACCGGCGCTTCCTGGAGATGGCCCGAATCGGGGCCGCGGGGTACGTCAACCAGTGGTTCTTCAGCGGCAACAGGGACACCCCGCCCGAAGAGCTCCAGTACCACGCCGTGTGGGAGCCCGGGCGCACAACCGAGGAACTGCTGGCGGTGATCGCGCGGCGCGACTTCGGCCTCACGGACGCCGCTGCGGCGCGCGCCGTCGAGGGCTGGCGCATGATCAGCGAGGCGTGGGACGACTTCCCCTACTCGGCCATGACAGCCGGCGAGCGCGACTGCTACGCGCGCGGGCCGATGCACTACGGACCCGCCCACCCGTTGATCTTCAACACCCAATCCGGGTACGGACTGTCCGAGCGTTTCCGGCCCAGCACCGGTTCGCCCCGCTACGTCAGCGAACTGCTGCTCGCGCTGCCGTTCGGGCTCGACCGCTATCTGCAACTCCTGGAAGCGTGCCGCACCAGATGGGCCGCTGGCGTGCAGGTCTTGAAGCAGGCCATTGGCGAAACACCAACGGTCCGCGCACGCATGGAACTCGACGTGTGCGAACTCATCGAGATCCACCTCACGACGCTCGAAAACGTAACGCGGTTCTACGCCGCCCGCGAAAAGCTGTGGCGCACGCCGGTGGACCTGCCCGCGTTCCGCACGATCATTGACGAACTCACCCGGATCGCCAACGCCGAGATCGCCAACGCCGAGCGCAGCCTGCCGATCCTCGAGCGGGATTACCGCATCCGCGCCTACGACGCCGACATGGTGCGGGAGAAGATCAAGCAGTGCCGCTTTGTGCTGGACGACGAACTGCCGCTCTTCGACGTCACACTGCGGTTCCATCTCTGGAACGAATTCCCCTGAGGACGGTGCGGACCGGCGGCGGCGACGCGCGGCGCGCGGTGGAGTCCACCAAAAAAGGAGTGTGCCGAGATGTGCGAAATGAAATTCGGTTTGGCGACAGTGGATATCACCCCGCCAATCGGGGTACGGCTCTGGGGGTACAACCCGCGCCGGCCCTCAGAATCGGTCGGACACCGCTTGCGGGCCGAGGCGCTGGCCTGCGAGGGCGCGACCGGCGGGTGGATCCTAATCTGTGCCGATATGGGTGGATTTTCCTGGCCGCTCACCAGCCGGGTGCGCGCCGACATCGCGCAACGCACAGGTCTGCCGGCCGAGGCGGTGATGATAGCCGCCACGCACACCCATTCGGGGCCCTGCGCTGCCGATGCGTTGTGGTGCGAGTATTCCGACACAGAATCCGCCTACTTCCGCGCCCTGCGCGTCCGGCTCGCCGATGTGGCCGAACGGGCCTGGCGGAGTCGGTATGCCGGCACGCTGCTTTACGCGCAGACCGCTGCGCCGGAGCTCGGCAGCAACCGGCGGGTCCAGACAGCGGACGGCAAGTGGGTCAACGCATGGAGCGATCCCGAAGGGAAAAACAGAGGTCCTTTCGACGCCGGCGTGGATCTGGTCGGTGTGCGGCGCGAAGACGGTACGCTCGACGCGCTTCTGGTCAACTACGGCTGCCACCCCGTGTGCTTCGGCCCGGGCAACCGCGCGATTTCCGGCGACTACGTCAGCTACCTGAAGGACGCCCTGGAACAGCACGGGGACGCCCGCACCGTCCTGTTCACCGTCTCGGGCCACGCAAACATCGATCCACGCAAGGGCGTGCAGAACGATCTGGAAGTGGTCTGCCGCATGGGACAAGGACTCGCCGGCATCGTCCGCCGGGCGATTCCCTCGCTTGCCCCGGCCAGCGGCAATGGAACCGCAGCCGCACACGAGCCCTGGCAGTTCAACACCACGTGGAAACTCGAGGAGTATCTCACCACCTCCTTCGTTCACGCCGCCTCCGGCGCGCCCGTCGTCACTGCGGTATCCGCCCTGGCCGCCGGCTCCCTGGCCCTGCTCGGTCTTCCGGGCGAGGTGGTCAACGAGTACCGGGCAGCGTTCCGGAAGCGCAGTCCGTTCGCCCAGACGCTGCTGGTTTCGCTGGCCAACGACTGCATCGGCTACCTGGCTACGGACGAGATCCTTGCGCAGGGAGCCTATGAAGCGGCGCTCTGTCCGCTGAACCCGATCGAGGCAGAGATGACCGCCCGCGCGGACGCAGTACTGCAGCGGATACGCGCCGGTTGAGTTCTGCAGGAGTCTCACACAGACTGGTGAAGCGTTGAAGCGCGAACAATGGCAGCGAGACAGATAGTGGTGGTCAGCGGACCTTCCGGAGGCGGCAAGAGCACTTTGCTCCGGCAGCTCGCGGCGCGGACACTCGCGACGCAGATCCTCGCCCGCCTTCCCGCCGACGCCGCCGACCGGCCCGTGGTCGAGGCCAACAACATCCTCAAGGGGGACCTCTCCCCCGACGCCTACCGCGCGCAGCTCGCCCGGCCGGAAGGCGCTCTCGTCCACTACGACATCGTCTTCATCCACAGCCACGGCCTGCGGCGCTACGAGGACGATCCCGCGCTGGCGCCGCTGGAGACGGCCGAAGCGCCCTGCGTGATCTTTGTAAAGCCCGACGCCGACACCCTGCAACGCCAGTTCGCCGACCGCGCGGCGCAGCACCGCCGCGCCAAATCGGCGGCGAGCCGGCTGTGGGCGAAGACGGTGCGTCTCCCGCTGCGGCGGCTGGCGGCGACGCTGCGCGGCAGACGGGTGCCGAGCACCTGCGCGCTCTACCGCGAACCGCACTGGCTCGCCGCCACCTGCTACCCCCTGTGGGAGGAGTACCTCCGCCGCCTGGCGCAGCGCCGACCACAGACGCGCATTCTCGTCGTCACCCCCGCCGCCGCGCCGGACGGCAAGCCCGGCTTCCGGCTGGAGGACGACTCCGTCGCAAACTCTCCGCCACCCACCGCCTGACATGAACGACACATCTCTACCTCCTCACGCCCCCGCAGCGCGTCAGCCGCTCTCCTTCGCCGCGATCATCCGCGACCGGCTTGTGCTGGTAGCGCGGGCGGGCGGCGCAGTGCCGCCCGCGGCTCTGCGCGCCTGCGGCGCGCGCGACGTGCTGGTGCTCGACCGCGGCGGTCCGGATGCCGCTGTCCGCGACGGCGACCACGTGCGGAAACGCTACCGCACCCTCGCCGATGTCCGCAAGAACAACTGCACCGTCGCGATCCTGCACGGCATCGCCGCCGCGGCGGTCGCCGAGAAGAAGAAATTCGGTCCCTTCTCGCACCTCCTCGTGCCGCTCGGCTGGCCGCTGCTCGCCGTGGCCGTCGGCCTGCTGCGCTACGGCCGGCGCAAAGCGCTGGTCGTCCGCGGCGCGACGACGCTCCCCGTGCCGGGACGGCGCCGCCGCTATCTCGTGATCGAAGCGCACAGCCCACCCGCCGACAACCGGCGGCAGTTCGGTCCCGCGGGGCTCTCGCCGCTGGAGGTGCTGCGCCGCCTGGACGGGGTCGACCATGTGGCGCTGCGCTGGAGCGAGCAGATCGAGGCGGGACGACACGAGGGCGACATCGACATCCTCGTTTCGCAACGGGGGCTCGCCGATCTGAAGGACCGCTTTGGCCGCGAGGTCGGCACCTACCCGCTCGACGTCTACACCGACGACGGACAAGGCGGACACGGCTACAAGAGCGTCCCCTACTTCACCGCCCCCCTGGCGAGGGGGTTGCTCGAATCGGCCGCGGTCACGCCCGGCGGAATCCGCGTCGCGGCGCCCTACTGGCGCTTCCTGGCGTTCTGCTACCACCTGACGTTCCAGAACAAGTCGGAACACGTCGCGCCGGGCACCGTCGCGATCGGCCCCGGCACGTTCCACAAACCCCACTACTACCCCGAGCTCGAACGGCTGGCGGCGCTCGCCGGCAGGCCGGTGCCGCGCACCTACGACGACATCGAACGGCTGCTGCGCGAGGCGGGAGTGATGCCCAGCCTCGACCTGATCGGCTTCTACAGCAACAACAACGCCTTCCTGAAGAAACGCTATTTCGACCGGGCGCCGCTGCCGCCGGGGCTGGCGACCTTTTTCCTCCGCGACTTCGGCGCCGGCCTCGCCCCGGTGGACGACTTGCGCGCGCACCTGCGGGAGCAGTTCCAGATTCTTGCCGAGGGCGCCGTCGCCGACGAGAACCGCGCGCGCGTGCTGCGGGGCGTCCGCGGCGGCAACTGGGCCGACAAGAAGGCGCCGCAGGGGGTGGCCCACCCCGTCTACTGGTTCGTCTGCCTGGACCCCTCCCCCATCAAACCCTCGGCCCGCACGCGGCGGAAACACCCGCGCGTGGACAACGAGCGGATCCGGCTCAAAGACCTCCTGCGGCGAAAGCTGGTGGGCAAGGGGAACGTGCCGCTACGCCTCGTCCATTCGAGCGACAACGCGCTGGAGGCCGTCGACCACATCGCCCACCTCGGCCTCACCCAGGACCCGCGCATCGCGCCGCACCTGTGAGGCTGACGCAGGGCAGGCGCGGCACCGCGCAGGAAATTGCCGACGTTGTCGCGTTTCTGGCCTCCTACTTGGCCAGCTTCTGCCAGCCGCGCGCATCCTCTGCGGCGGCGAGGATCACCGCGAGCACGGCGCGGCCCTCGGCCACCGAATGCGGCGGACGGGTGCCGTTCCTGAGGCAATCGGCAAAATGCTCCATCTGGACGGTGAAGGTGGTGGTTTCGCGGAACTTCTTCAGGGCCGGCTGCGAGAATCCCGAGGGAATGTAGTACAGCTCGTTGCCCGATCCGAAGATCTCCCCCTTCTCGCCGATGACGTGGATCTGGTGCGAACCGTGCGGATTGCCGTAGGCCCAGGAGGTGAGTATCTCGCCGATGGCACCGTTGGCGAAACGGACCTGCACGCTGGCGCTGTCCTCGCCCTCGATCTCCTGCAGGTAGCGGCCCATGCTGCCGCGCACGCCGACGACCGGCGACCCGGCCAAATGGAGCAGCCGGTAGGTGGGGTGGTAGCCGGTGTCGATCAGCTCGCCGCCGCCCTGGTACTTCCGCTTCGACCGCCAGGTGCCGCGGAAACCAGCGACCGACGCCTGAAAGCAGTCCTGCGAGCGCAACCAGCGGATCCGGCCGAGCTCGCCCGCCTCGATCATCCGCTTGGCTTCCTGAACGGCTGGCATGAAGAGCTGGTTGTGCGCCGACATGTAGGTGATGCCCGACCGCTTCACGGCGGCGGCGATCCGGTCGGCTTCGCCCAGACTGAGGCACATCGGCTTTTCGCAGAGGATGTGCTTGCCGGCGGCGGCGACGTCGAGAATCGCCGGGGCGTGCAGGTGGTGCGGCAGGCAGATGACAACTGCGTCGATCACGCCGCCGGCCTGGGCGAGCATCTTGCGCCAGTCGCGATAGAGGGCGGAGACGCCGCCGAGCTGTTCACTGCGTGCCCTCAGCCGGGCGGCGTCAGTTGTCAAAGTAAATGCCCTCAGGGTAGGGGCAATGAGTCTGCCAAACGGCATCAGGGAGGTGGGGGCATTGAGTCTGCCATCGTGGGGGCTGCAGGATTGAGGCTGCAGGATGGGGGTACCCAAATACTCTCAGCGGGCGAGGCGGATGAAGTGCTCGGCGAGCGTGCGGGCGATCAGTTGCTTGCCGCGGTCGTCGTTGTGCGCGATGTCGCGCTTGAACCAGTTGAGCGGCTTGCCGGAGCGGGCGATCGTCTCGCAGGGCGCGGACGTGAGATCCCACAGCGCCACGCGCGTGCGGGCGACGGCGCGGCGCATGTAGCCGCTTTGCAGCCAGTACGGCGCGCGGGCCTCGGCGAGATAGCGGCTGCGG
>CAYVKQ010000182.1:0-6310 GCA_964451945.1 uncultured Lentisphaerales bacterium | reverse complement strand
GCCCGACCAGCTCCAGCGCAGCGCGCACTTCGCGCTCCGCGTCGGCCCGTCCCAGCGATTTCTGGCGCTGCTTCAGCGGATAGGCGACGTTGTCGAACACCGTCATGTGCGGCCACAGCGCGTAGCTCTGGAACACCATGCCGGTGTCGCGCAGATGCGGAGGCAGGTCGGTCACGTCGCGCCCGCCGATGAAGACCGCCCCCGCATCGGGGATGCAGAAACCGGCAAGGCTCCGCAGCAGCGTCGTCTTGCCGCAGCCGCTGGGGCCGAGCAGGAAAAACAACTCCCCCGCCTCGACCTGTAGCGAGACGCGGTCCAGCGCCCGAACGGCGCCGAACGTCTTGACCACGCGTTCAATGCGGACCGGAACAGCCATGCGCACACTCCAAAGCCGTCTGCAAAGCCCCGTTCAAACGCGCCGTGGCAGGAACACGTCTCCGAAACGACCACGCCGCCACAAGGGGTTATGCGAGAACCTCTCCCGTTAAATGGGTATGATTATAGGGCTTCCCCGCGGGACAGGCAAACGCTCACAGCGGACTTTGCGCAATCCCGACAATCGGGTATACTGCATTCAGCAAAACATGATCGTCAAGACACAAGGGATTGCCCTCCGCATCCGCCCCTGGTCGCGGACGTCGCACATGGTGACCTGGCTGACCCGCGAGCGGGGGCTGACGCTCACCTCGGTCAAAGGCGCCTGCCGCCCCAAGAGCGCGTTTCTCGGCCAGTACGACGTCGGCTACACCTGCGACCTGCTCTACTACGCGCGCGACCACGGCGGGGTCCACCCGCTCCGCGAGTGCGCGCCGGCGCGGCTGCGCGAACCGCTGCACGCCCGCTGGCGCGCCGGCGCCGCGGCGGCGTATTTCTGCGGACTCGCGGCCGCGGTCTCCGTCCCCATGCAGGAGGCGGAGGGGGTCTACACGCTGCTCGAGGCGGCGCTCGACGACGCCTGCGTCCGCACCCCCGGCCACGGCCACCTGCTGGCCTTCGAGATGGCGCTGCTGGAGCGCCTCGGCCTGCGCCCCGACTTCACCGCCTGCCCGGTCTGCCACACCCCCGGCCTGGCGTGGATCCGCTTCTCCCTCGCCTCCGGCCGGCTCCTCTGCGCGCACGCTTCGGCCGCCGCGCTCGTCGAGCCCGCCGTGACCCTGCACCGCGACGTGGTGGCGGCCCTGCGCGGCGGAATTCCGGCCGAGACGGCTGCCCGCCTGCCGCAGGAGGGCAATCTTGCGCTTGGCATCCGGCGATTTCTTGGTATGTTTATCCGGTATCATTTGGAGTTGGCGCCCGCCGCGCGGCGGGTCGCCTTTGAGTTGCTGGCCGAACCCGCACTTCCGGCCCCGTGAAAGGAACCGCCTCATGAAATGCCTCCGCCGCACTGCCACGCTGTCGCTGACCTGCGCGCTGGTCTGCCTCGCCGCCGCCTGTTCGAACGAGATGAAGATGGCCAATCCGAAGTCGAAGCGGAACCACCCGCGGAGCATCGCGGTCCGGATCAACGGCGTCCCCGTCTTCTGGGCCGATGTCGACCGCCGCGCCCGGGGGTTCCTCAAGGATGAGCAGGAGATCAACCACCTCGCCTTCGCTCCCGGGCACGAGGCGGAGGCGCTCGACCACTTCCGCCGCCGCGCCGTCAAGATCGAGGTGATGCGGCACCTGCTGCTCGAAGAGGCGAAGAAGAACAAGGTCGTCATCGGCGACCGCGACCGCCGCCGCGCGCTGGAGCGCCTGCAGCCGCTGATGGCGCGGCGCAACTGGACGACCAACGACTTCTTCACCCGCTCCCCGCTGGGCGAGGAGCGGACGCGCCTCGAATTCGAAGAGAGCCTCTACATCGACAAACTGCTGGCCGATGTCGTGACGGCGCAGGTCGCCGCCACCCCGGAGGAGATGGAGGCCGCCGCCGCCGCATGGTCCCGCACCCGCGCGGAGAAGGTGCGGCAGATCGGGGTTCTGCATGCGCAGGTCGTCGCCGGCGCCGACTTCGCGCAGCTCGCGGCGAGCGCGTCGGAATGTCCCGTCAGCCGCGGCACCGGGGGAGCGCTCGGCGAGTTCGCCCGCGGTGGACTCGACCCCGATGTCGAGCGGCTCGTTTTCGCTCTGAAGCCGGGAGAGCCGAGCCCGGTCACCGAAACCAAGGACGGCTTCCATATCTTCAAAGTCACCGCGCACAATCCGCCGCGGCCGGCGACCGCCACCACGCCGGCCCTGCCCGAGACTGTCGCCCTGTCGCACATTCTGCTGCGCTTCCGCGCCCCCAAGATGCCCGAGATCCGCCAGCAGGTGATCCGGGAGAAGGCGAAAAAGCGCGCCGACGGCTACTTCCGCGCACTCGTCGCCGAAGCCGCGATCGAGTGCCCCTTCGCGGAGCTGACGTTCGACGACTTGATCATCGCCCGGTGAGCCGTGACTGGCTGCCGGGCTAGTCGAGCGGGAGCCAGCGGAAGGCCAGCCAGAGGGCGGCGAGCGCCAGCATGATGCGCACGGCGGCCCGTTTGCGCAGCGTCTGGAGGGTGTCGGCGCCGGAGTGGACGTGCTGCCGCATGCCGCCGGCGAACATGTAGTAGCCGATCCGCTGCGCGCGCCGCCGTTCCCGCCGTTCGCGGGCCGAGAAGACGAACATGCCCCGGTCGTTGGAGTCTTCGCGCATCTCCAGCCGCCAGGCGCGCGGCGCGCCTCCGCCCAGCAACACCTCGCCGGAATCCCGGCCGTAACGGAAAATCCTGCTGCCTTGCCGTGCCATGGCCGTCCTCTCCGCGCGCGTCAGGGAATCTCCAGGATCTGTCCCGCCCGCACCTGGCCGTCGGCGCCGATCCGCTTCTGGTTGGCGTCCCGCACCTTGGTCCACTGGGCGCCGTCGCCATAGTGCCGTTCGGCGATGCCGAACAGGGTGTCGCCCGGCTGCACGACGTAGGTCCGCAGCGCCGGCGCGCGCGGCGCCGCGCCCTCCGCCCCGGACGGCTCGGCGGCCGGCGCGTCCCCGGCGGCGAGGCGCTCCGCCTCGCGGCGCGCGGCGGCGATGGCGTCGCTGCCGAGCGGCGGCAGCTTCTCCGCTTGCGCGGGCGGGGGATCGGCCTCCCGCCGCGTCAGGATCCGCGACAGCACCGAGGGCTTGGCGCGCGCGCCCGCCGCCTCCGTCTCCTCCAGCCGCATGCTCTCGACCAGCCGCCGCAGCCGCTGCGCCTCTCCCTGCGCCGTCTGCAGCTCGCGCGCGAGCTTCTCCCGCTCCGCGGTCAGTGCCGCTTTCTCTCCCTCCAACGCGGCGACACGGCCGTTGAGCGCCGTGATCTCGGCGGACATCTGCGACTGCGCGACGCCGGCGACCTCGCCGACCTGCCGCAGCAGCTGCGCCGCCAGCAATTGCTCGGCCAGGCGGATCCGCTTCTCGATCATCTCGTCCTTCTCGCCGCCAGGCCGCAGAGCCAGGTAGCGCTTGTAGTGGTAGACGGCGCCGATGTAGTCCTGCCGGTGGTCGTGCAGCAGCAGCGCCAGATGGAGATGGACCGAAAACTGGCGCGGATGGTCCAGCAGCATCTGGTCGTACTGCGCGATCGCCTCGTCCAGCTTGCCGACCTGTTCCAGCGCGACCGCCCGTTCAAACGCCGGCGTCGCGCGGTCGCGCGCGTCGGCCGCGGCGACAGAGGGCCTGCACCCCGCCAACGCCAGAGCCGCCGCGCAGACCGCCGCCGCCAGTATCACACTCCTCCCCGGCATCCTGTCTCCTCCGTCCCGCGCACCGCGCGGGCCAATCGTTTGCCGCACACCGGCCCTTGCGCCGGTTCCCCGCTAGCGGACGCCGCCGACGGGGCACTCCTGTTTCAACACCTGCGCCAGATAGCCGCCGTAGGTCGACTTCTTCAAGCCGTCCGCAAGCGCGGCGAGCTGTTCGCGGGTAATGAACCCCTTGCGCCAGGCGATCTCCTCGATACAGGCGATCTTCAGCCCCTGCCGGTCCTGGATCGCCTTGACGAACGCCGTGGCGTCGGCCAGCGAGTCGTGCGTGCCGGTGTCGAGCCAGGCGTAGCCGCGGCTGAGAATCTGCACGTTCAGCCGCCCCTTTTCCAGATAGGCCTTGTTGACATCGGTGATCTCGTATTCGCCGCGGGCCGAAGGCCGCAGCGCGGCGGCGACATCGACCACGTCGTTGTCGTAGAAATAGAGGCCGACCACGGCGTAGTTCGACCGCGGTGTCCGGGGCTTCTCCTCGATCGACACCGCCCGGCCCTCCCTGTCGAACGCCACCACCCCGTAGCGCTCGGGGTCGTTGACGTAGTAGCCGAAGACCGTGGCGCCCGGACGCCCGCTGGCCTGCGTCATCAGCCGCGACAGCCCGTCGCCGTAGAAGATGTTGTCGCCCAGGATCAGGCACACCGGGTCGCCGCCGATGAACGCGCGCCCCAGCACAAACGCCTGCGCCAAGCCGTTGGGGACCTCCTGCACCTTGTAGGAGAGCGCCATGCCCAGGCGCGAGCCGTCGCCGAGCAACCGCTCGAAGACCGGCGTCGCCTCGGGGGTCGAGAGGATCAGCACCTCGCGGATGCCGGCCAGCATCAGCGTCGAGAGCGGATAGTAGATCATCGGCTTGTCGTACACCGGCAGCAGTTGCTTGCACATCACCTGCGTCACCGGAAACAGCCGCGTCCCCGCGCCGCCCGCCAGTATGATTCCCTTCCGCGCCATGGCCCTTCCTCCGCTCTGCTTTACCTATTGGTGAAAGTGTGCCGTTTCCCGCCCGCGCTGGCAAGGAGAAACCGCAACACACGGCCGCAGACAGGCGGCGGAAAAAATGCGATACTGGCGCCCTCCACTGGAGGCGGCAGCGTGCCGCCCGCCGGTGGACGGTTGAGGGGAGAAGCCATGCGCCTGCAGAAACGTACGCTTGCCGCCGTCGCCTTGTGTGCCGCCTGGATGCTGTCCGGGTGCGTCTATTCTCATGTCCGGGTGCCGATGAGCAGCGATTTCCGCGGCACCGAAACGGTCGGCAAGTCGGGTCAGGCGACGACCCGTTCGGTCGCCTGGGTGGCGGCCTGGGGCGACGCCGGCCTGCAGCAGGCGGCCCTCAACGGCCGGCTCGCCACCATCGAATACGCCGACCGGATCTTCGTCAACATCCTGTTCGGTCTCTACCTGAGCAACACCACGGTCGTCTATGGGCGTTGAGTGGAGAGGCTCTGCCAGGGCCCCTGGCTCGCAGGCGTGGCACGGGCATCTTGCCCGTGTTCCATGGGCGGGACGTCCATGCCACGAGGGGTTTTGCAGGAGACTCTGGAAACACGGCTGCGCCGCCCTGCTGCTGCTCGCCGTCTGCGGCTGCTTCGCGCCGCGCGGCTACGTCTTCACCCGTTCCACGCTTCCCTATACGCTGCCGGCGGAGGAGGACCGCCGCGTCGCCACCAAATCGTGCCGCGTCGACATCACGCAAATCAAAGAACCGTTCAGCCGCCTCAACCTCTCGGTGATGTGGAGCAGCCGCGCCGTGATCGACGCGATGCGGCGGGCCGGCATGACGACCCTGCGCTATGCCGACATCGAAACCCTCTCCATCATGAACAGCGTCTACGAGCGCCGCCGTCTCATTTTTTACGGCGACTGAGCCGCCCGTTCGCCCACGCAGCGTCCTCGCCGCGTGCAGTAGGGGGAAGAACGCGGCGAGGACGCCGCGTCTACTGCAAGGCCACGGCCATATTGAGAATTGCTGCAAACGATTGCGGACGTGCGGACGGGGAAAGCAAACTGTCCCGCACAGCGCCACCGTCTTCTTGTCCCCGGGGTCTGGCAGGCCAAAACCGAATCCAACTCCGGAAGGGTAACGCAAATTCCTGACTTGCGTCAGGTTTGGTATTGACCGGGGCGC
Organism: uncultured Lentisphaerales bacterium; assembly: GCA_964451945.1. Taxonomy (GTDB): domain Bacteria; phylum Verrucomicrobiota; class Kiritimatiellia; order RFP12; family JAAYNR01; genus JAAYNR01. The sequence goes on along the minus strand of CAYVKQ010000182.1, from coordinate 450 downwards.
ATCAGGCAACGGAGCAGAAACCGGTACTCGTCCTCGACGAACTCCACCACTACGCGAAGTGGAAGTCCTTCCTCAAGGGCTTTTATGACGTCCATGGGCGTGACGTCCGCGTGATCGTGACCGGCTCCGCTCGCCTCGACGTGTACAAACGGGGCGGCGACAGCCTGATGGGCCGCTATTTCCCGTATCGGATGCATCCGCTCTCGGTTGGCGAACTGCTTCGGCCGAGAATCCCCGGGGCCGAGATCGCCGCTCCTGTGGCGCTTCCGGCCGCGGACTGGGAGGCGCTGGCGACTTTCGGCGGTTTTCCCGAACCCTTCTCGAAGGCGCGAACAACCTTTCTCTCCCGCTGGCAGCGGCTGCGTTTCGACCAGCTTCTGCGCGAGGACATCCGCACGGACACGCGGATCCGCGAACTCGGGCAGATCGAGTCGCTGGCCCGCATCCTCT
>CAYVKQ010000181.1:0-6342 GCA_964451945.1 uncultured Lentisphaerales bacterium | reverse complement strand
GGATCGGATAGGCCACCCGGCCGCAATGGACCACCGGTCTCCCGGTGCGGCCCGCCAGGTAGCCGTCGATCGCCAGAATCGCCGGGAAGAGGATCGCCTCCTCCTTGGCGAGGTGCGCTTCGAGTTCGGCGCGCAGCGCGTCGAAAACCTGCCGCACCTCCCTCAGCATCGCGCCGTGCTTGGCCCCGTGGGCGCGCTGCACCCTGGCGAGCAGCCCATCGATCCGCGCCAACTGCTCCCGGGTGAACGCATGGTGGGTGGCGAAGATGTGGTCGGCCAGCGCCGTCACGGAGACCTTGCGCCAATCGGTGGCTTCCGCGCCGCCGGCGGCCGCCTGCAGCGCCCCGCGGCACTCGTCGAGCACCGCCCGCAGGTCATGGCCGGTCTCGCTCACCGCCGCGGCAAACGGCTTCTTACCGCCGCAGCAGTAGTCGATCCCCAGCCGCTCCAGCAGAGGCCGCAGCGCCGGATGAGCAGCCGCCACATCGCCCACGGTCGCGTCGGCCCACTTTTCAGCCGGCGTCCCGCCGGCGTTCTGTGTGGTCGTCTTCAGCATATCCCCCTCCCCTTCTTGATGAATCAGCTTGCGAAACGAGCCTGCCAGCACGCACCCCTCGGCAAGCGGCTCGCAGACGCGACGTCTCAAGGCGCACATCGGTTCGCGGCCGCGCTGATGCGGACAGTCCCAGCTCATGCGATTCCCTCCTTCCAGACGCGCCGTGTCACGCCTCTGTCGTGATTGCCTGCACCGGACAGCCGTCGGCCGCCTCGCGGCAGGATGCCTCGGCCTCCGGCGGCACCGGATCGGCCTTCACGACCGCCACGCTCTCCTCCATTACGAACACCTCGGGGCAGGTCGCTTCGCACAACCCGCAGCCGATGCAGGTCTCTTTGTCCACAATCGCCTTCATGCTCCCTTCCCTCCTCCTTTGCGGGTCCACCGCCCGGAACCACGCCGGCGATCCCGTAATTTGGCATTAAAGTACCACAATATTCGTATCTGCGCAAGGGAAAATGCCGCGCCCCGGAACTGCGGGAATTGGAAGTTGACTGTTTCCCGCCGGCGCCCATAATTGAGCACCGCCGGTCGATTCGGACAGGGCGCCGGACATGCCTCTGGTCTGGGCCGCCGGCGAAAAGCGCTTCTTCCGACGGGTTCCGGCGGGCGCGTGCCCGCGCCGCTGGAGAAGCGTGCGGGGTTTATTTGCTGAAAGGAGCGTATCATGTTCTACGCAAATCTTCGGCGCGCAACCGGGCTGATCGCGGTCTGTCTCGCGGCAGGCGCCTCATCGACCGCGAGCCGGGCCGACGGTCTGCCGCGGGTGGAGAGCGGGGGCCGGGTGGTGGTGATCGATGACTTCGAGCAGGGGAACCTCGACGCCTGGAGCGGCAGCGCCCGGGTGGAAATCGTTCCGGGGGACACGCCGGGAAACCATGTCCTCCTCTGGCACGCCACCGACGCGTACAGCGGACTCGCGTACAAGCTGGTGGAGCAGGTCCCCGACTGGAGCAAGTACACGCGGGTCCTGATGGACATCCGCGCCTTCAGCCCGGAGGGCCTCAAGGGGCCCGGGGTGGCGATCGGCGGCGACCTGGTCTTCGGGGGGCTGCCGTGTCAGGTCAGCGATCTGACCCCCTCCTGGGGCCTCTATGATTTCCGGCCCGTCTTCAGCGATACCTGGCGTGCCTTCACCGCCTGGGCCACCTATCCGGCGTGGTACGTCTTTTTCGAGAAACGCGACAACACCAAACGCTCCCTCGAACTGCGGGCGAACGCGTCCTTCGGCACTGCCGCCACCCTGATGATCGACAACCTGCGGCTGGTCGCCGACGTTGTGGAGGTTCTGGGCAAGGAGGAGGGCGGCGTGTGGGGCGAGGGGCGGTGGCTGGCGAACGGCGACTACCGCTACGACTACCGGCTGCGCATCCGGAACCTGACGGACGAACCCCGGACGGTGCGGGCGCGGGCCGACACCAGCCTGCTGCGGGAGTTCCGGGGAACGCTGGTCCAGAGCACGGCAACCCTTCCGCCCGGCGGGGAGAAGGTGCTGCCGGCTTGCGTTGACGTGCCCGCCGCGCGCCTGGACAAGCTGCCCGATCTCCACTATGAGGAGATGCTGGTGACCGTGGAGGCGGAAGGGGCGGAGGGCACGGCTCAGGTCGTGCCGCTCCTGGCCACCAAGCCGCTGGGCAAGCTGCCCCATCCCTGCATCCTGCATCCGCCGGCGTGGTGGGAACAGGAACGCGCGCGCTTCGCGGCACTCACGCCGGAGGAGCAGGCGAAGGAACTTGCGCCGGCCAACGAACTCCTGCCCAAGGAGACCCCCTTCCCGTCCACCCCCGCACCACAGTCGAACCTGGACACGGGGCAGTCCGGCCGGCCCCACAACAGCGGGAAACCATACTTCCGCCCCGGTTGGACGGAAGCCGAGATGGCCGTTTTCACCGGGAACTTCGGCGCCGTCCGCCGGCTGGGGATGGCATACCAGCTGACCCGCGACGAGCGCTACGCGAAGAAGGCGGTCGCCATCCTGCTCGACCTCGCGGACAAGTACCCGCACTATCCGATGCGGGCCACCATCGGCTGGGAGGCGGGCAACGCCAGGATCGCGCCCAACAACCTGCACGAGGGCTACTGGATTTCGGATCTCGCGGGCTCCTATGACCTGATCCTCGACAGCCCTTCGCTGACGCCGGAGGCGCGGGCGACGATCCGGCGGGAGGTGCTGCTGCCGGCGGCGCGGTGCGAGACCACCATCTGCAGCGGCTTCAACAACCAGACCTCCACCCGGTACGCGGCCGCGGCGCTGTTCGGCCTGCTCGCCGACGATGCCAATCTGGTGCAGCATGGCCTCTACGGGCACCACGGGGTGGCCCTCGCCGCGGACGTTTCCATCAGCCCCGACGGCTTTCTGACGGAGATACCCGTGAGTTACCACTGGGCGAGCCTCTCCGAGTTGATGCGCCTGCCGCTGGTCTGCCGCAACGCGGGGCTGCGCGTCAAGGTGGCCACGGCGCGGATCAAGACAGCGTGCGACACCCCCTACCAGCGGGCCATGCCCAACCTGGACGCACCGCCCTTCGGCAGTTGCGGGTACGGGGTGGGGGCGCCCTTCGCGTCGGGCTTCGGCGTGGGAAGCTACACCGGCGCGGCGGACTTGTTCGGCGACCCGCTGTATGTGAAACTGGCCGATCCGAAGCAACGCCGGGAGGTGATCGACGCGCTGCCTTCCCTGGCTTTCGAAAGCGGGGGAATGGTCGTGCTGCGGGAGAAGGAACGCACCGGACCCGACCGCACCTATCTGGCGATGCTCTCGACCAACACCCGCCGCGCCGGGGGCGAGAACCTGCACTTCGTGCTGTACTCCGACGGCGAGATCCTGTGCCCCTCGATGGGATCCCTTTACAATGCGCACGGCAATGCGGACTGGGTCTCCCCGTGGGCCAACACCATCGTGGTGGACCGCAAACCGCAGCAAAGCAGCCTGGGAAGGATCCTGGCCCACGATTTCGCCGGGCCGGCGCAGATGGCGCTGCTCGACGGCGGCGCGATCGCCGCAGGCGTCACGCTGCAGCGGGCCGTGGCCCTGGCCGGGGGGATGGTGTTCCTGGTGGACCGCGCCGACAGCGCCGAGGAGCACACCTACGAGCGGGTGCAGATGGCGCGGCAGGAGATCGCGCGCCCTCCGGCGGAACAGACGGATCTGGAACTCGCCGAGGGCGAGCACATCCGCTTCCGGGGCACGCGGATCGACGGGAACTGGGGAATGGCGTGGCGGGTTCCCAAGGGGCCGGGACTGGAGCTGCGCATGGCCGGGGAGGCGGGAACGGAGGTGTTCTGGGGAGATAACCAGGTCAACGCCTACAAGCCGCAGATGTACGCGCCAACCGTGGTGGCGCGGCGCAAGACCAAAGCCACCGTGTACCTCACCGTGATGGAGCCCTTCCGCGACCGGCCGGCGCGGCTGCAGGGCGCGGAGCGGGTGAAGGTGATGGCCGGCAACCGCGAGGCGACAGCATCCGAAGCCGTGGCGGTGGCGGCCGTCACCGGGACGGAAAAGATCGTCTTCGTGGTCAACTTCGACGGCACGCCCAAGATCTGCGAGGGGCGGGCGGTCACGAGCCGCCTCGCCGTACTCAAGGCAGAGCCTCCGTCCGCCGGCTCCTAGCGCAGCAGCAGAACGGTTCCGGGCGAGGTGAGCCAGCCCCAGACGACCGTGCCGTCCTGCCCGGGATATTTGCCCGGTCCGCCCGGCGCCGTCACATTCCCGGCCAAGCCGACGGAGGTGTCGAAGCGACGCCAGACGGCGATGCGCCCGCCGCCGCCCGAGCCCGAAGCCGTGCTCGTCCCGGTCGTGCCGCCGCCCGCCTGGATGGCGCCGCCGTTGCCGGCAAAGGTCTTGCAGACGAGGTGGACGCCGCCGCCGGAACCAGCCGACGCATTCCAGTAACTGCCGCCGCCGCCGTCGGCCCAGATGACGCCGTCCAGCGTCAGCGTCCGCGCAACAGTCAGCCGGAAGGAACCGCCGCCGGTGCCCATCGACCCGCCGCTGCCGGCGTAAACGGGCGCGTTGGAGGATCCGTAAACCGGGTTGCCGTTCCCGGGGCAGCCCCCCACGCCGCCGTAGCTCGCCCCCCAGGAGTTGATTGGCGAGACATTGGCGCTGGGCGCGCCCGGTCCCTGGAATCTCTCGAATCCCCGCCAGCGCGCATCGACCCGTCCCGACGCCGCGAGCGTGAAATCGCGGGCATCGAACAGCGCCGTCGCGCCATTGGTGGAATGGCTGACGGGGTAGATGGTCGCGTAGGTGGAGACGGCAAGCTCCTCGCCTACGGAGACTTTCGCCCCGTAGCCGGGCATGGTGCCGTTGGTTGCTGTGGCGTAGACGCAAAGCACGCCGCCGGTGACGCCGCCGGCCGCGTACTCCAGGCGCAGATCGCCGCCCACGGTCAGCCGTGAAGGGACGCCGCTGTCGCCCCTCATCAGCGAGAGTCCGGCGTTGGTCACCGACACGTCTCCGCCGCAGACGACGTTGCCGTCGACCACTTGCAGTCCGTGGGCGAACGGGTCGCGGCCCGTGATGACGATGTCGTTGGTGACCGTCAGCGCGAAGTCCGGATGCGGGAAACGGAACCAGGCGTTGGTCACCGTCAGCCGGTCCACCGCCCACTCCGTCAGGCCGGGCGCCATCCATTGGCCGCTGTGAATCAGCGGCGTGCGGAGAAACCGATTGTCGGGAAAATAGAGGGTGCCGAGGTCGCCGTAGTAGCCGGCGACCGACCCGCCGGTGGCCTTGCCGCCGCCATCGACCGTAATGCCACCCGCAGCCTGGAAGAGGATATCGGGAACCGGCAGGCCGCCCTGAGCCTCCGGATCGTAGATGATCGCGACGCGCCCCCCGCCGCCAGCGCGTCCGCCCGAGGGGGAAAAGCCGTTGCCGCCATTGGCGGTGACCATGCCTCCGGCGCCGGCCAACGTCTCGCAGGTCAGATACACGCCGCCGCCCGAAGAGCCGCCCGTGCTTTGCGCACCGTTGGCCGTGATCGCGCCGTTGATCGTGACGTCGGCGGCGATCTCCATCCAGACCAACCCGCCGCCGGCGACCAGCCAGGCGCCGCTCCCCGGCAGCGTCGGCGCCGCATAGGAGCCGTACGGAGGCTTGCCGTTGCCGCCCTGGCCGCCGTAACTCCCGCCCGCATAGGTGGCGGGTGGTGGCGCCCCGGGACCGTTGGTCGACGCGAATCCCTTCACGTTCGCATCGATGAGGCCGTTCCGCTCGACGATCAAGCGCTGCGCCGTGAAAAAGGGCGCGCCGCCGCTGAACCCGTGCGCGTAAGGATAGATGAGCGAGGGAAGGCGGCAGTCCCTGTCCCCTCCCCTCGGCGCACCTTGGCGGCTCACCTTTGCGTGCTGCTTTTGTCGAGACCGGGCTGGTCGAGTATCTTCTCGACGAAGCTTTGCGACGAAATGTAGACGACGAAGCGTGGGACGATGAGGGCGACGAAGTGCAGCGTGGTCTGGACAAGAGCAGCAGATGTGGCAAAGCGCGTTGGCCACGGCGAAAACCGGTCGGGACGGAGCCCGACCCTCCAGATTCGCCGAAACCGATGGTGCTCGGGTCTGGAGGGACGACCTCCGTGTCGTCCGCCCGGGTCCTGATCACGGAGCCGGAACCATCGGCGTCGGGGTCGGTATCGGTATCGACAAGACAAAGCGGGTTTCGACCCCGATACCGATACCGACCCCGAAAAAGCCGGTGCCGCTGCCCCCGCTCACCCTTCTACCCGTTTCGTTCATTCGCGGTTCCGCTCTATCCCGCGGCGGCTGGCGCCTGCCTTCGT
>CAYVKQ010000180.1:1697-6364 GCA_964451945.1 uncultured Lentisphaerales bacterium | reverse complement strand
CCATGCTGGCGGCGGCGCTGCTGACCGATGAGCCGGTCACGCTGACCAATCTGCCGCTGATCCGCGATGTCCGCACGATGATCGAGCTGCTGGACGCCATGGGCACGGAGACGGCGCTGGACGAGGCGGCGCACACCGTCACCATCCGCGCGCAGCACATCCGTTCGACCGCGCTCGACCGCGCGCTCTGCGGGCGTGTCCGTTCGTCGATCCTGTTTGCCGGCCCGCTGCTCGCCCGCTGCGGCGCGGCGCGGATCCATCCGCCCGGCGGCGACGTGATCGGCCGCCGCCGCGTCGATACCCATCTCGACGGCCTGCGGCAGCTGGGAGCGGGCGTCCGCACCGGCCACTGCTACGCCTTCAGCGCCCCCAAGGGACTCGTCGGCACGCGCATCCTGCTCGACGAAGCGAGCGTGACCGCCACCGAGAACATCGTCATGGCCGCCGCGCTCGCCCGCGGCCGCACCACCCTCTACAACGCCGCCTGCGAACCACACGTGCAGGGACTCTGCCGCATGCTCAACGCCATGGGCGCGTCGGTGGGCGGCATCGGCACCAACCTGCTCACCATCGAAGGCGCCGAACGCCTGCACGGGGTCACCCATGCCATCGGCGGCGACTACATCGAGGCGGGAAGCTACCTCGCCGCCGCACTTGCGACCGGCGGTGAACTGACCCTCGAAGGAGTCGATGCGTCCGATTTCGAGGTGCTGGAACGCCCCTTCCGCCGGTTCGGCGTCCGCTGGACGGTCAACGAGGCGACGCTCCGCCTCCCGGGCGGACAACGGCTCCGCACCGCCTACGACTTCGGCGACGCCATCCCCAAGATCGAGGACGGCCCGTGGCCGGCATTTCCCTCCGACCTGATGAGCGTGCTGATCGTCCTGGCGACGCAGACGCGGGGCACCACCCTCTTTTTCGAGAAGATGTTCGAGAGCCGGATGTATTTCGTCGACCATCTCATCGGCATGGGTGCCCGCATCGTGCAATGCGACCCCCACCGCGTCGTGGTCACCGGCCCCACCCCGCTGCAGGCGGCGCAGGTGGTCTCGCCCGACATCCGCGCGGGCATGGCGCTGCTGGTCGCGGCGCTTTGCGCCCGCCAGGAGACGGTCATCCTCAACGCCGAGAGCGTCGACCGCGGCTATGAGCGGATCGACGAGGCGCTGCGCCGCCTCGGCGCCGCCATCGAGCGCACCGCAGACTGAGAAAAAGTCCCCTCATGGAAAAAAGCCCCCTGCTGATCGTCGGCGACGACAAAGCCGGCCACGTGAACCAATCGAAAGCGTTTTGCGACAGCCTCGGCCGTCCCTTCGTTGTCGCGACGGCGGCCTACCGTCTCCGCTTCTGCAAAGGGCTTGCCTATCTGGCCGACCGCTGCCGCCTGCGCCTCCCCTGCCTCTACCGCTTCGAAAAGCCGCTGCCCCCCGGTCCTTTCGCGGCGGTGGTCTGCGCCGGTTCGACCGCCTTCTATCCGGGCAAGGTCACGGCGCGCCGTCTGGGGATCCCGGTGGCGGCGATCCTCGATCCGAAAGGGTGGCGTCCCGACTTCGATGCGATCCTCGCCCCGGTCTTCGACAATCCCCGGCCGCGCCCCAATCTGGTCGCCCTTCCGGTCAACCTCACCTCGCTCAACCCGGCCTTCTACGAAGCGGGCGTGGCGGCGTTCCGCGAACGCCACACGTGGGAGAGGCCGGCCGCCGGGGTGATCATCGGCGGTCCCAACGCCTTCGCCGAGATGAGCGCCGGCGGGATGCGCGTCCACCTCGACCGCATCTTCGCCGCGACCGAGGGGATGGAGCGCTGGGTCACCACCTCGCGACGCACCCCTCCCGGGGTCGAGGCGCTGGTCGACGCCTACCCCTTCGACTACAAACTCCTCTTCTCGCAGAACAGTTTCAACCCGATCCCGGCGTTCGTCACCCTCTGCCGCACCCTGTTCGTCACCGCCGACTCCACCGGCATGCTCAGCGAGGCGGTCACCCGCGGCAACGCCGCCGTGGAGGTGCTGATGAACCTGCGGGATCCCGCCTCGAAATTCGCCCGCTTCGTGCGCAGCCTCGAAAGCGCCGGCGCCGCGCATCTCTTCGAAGGCGAAACGGCGGCGGCACGGAAGAAGATCGACCTGGAGCCGATCATCCGCGCCGCCGCCGCAATGCTGAAGCTGGATCAGTGATCAGTGATCGGTTGGGCGCCAATCACTGATGACTGCCGACTGATCACGGGTTTTTCAGCGTGCGGCGCGGTTCCTGGGGCGGACGCCGCGGCCGGTGCGGCTGGCGTCGTTGATCGCCTCGCACAGCGCCAGCGCCTCGCGGCCGGCGACCCAGGCGTCCTTGCCGCCGCGCGCGATATTCTGCACGAACGTCGCATGCGAATCGGGGATTGCCTTTACGTCGCCATGGTTGACCTGCACCGGCTTGCATTTCTCGTCCTTGAACGTGATTTCGAACCCGGCGTCGTTGGTGCGCAGTACCCCCTTCTCGCCGGCGAGTTCGAGCGCGCCGGCCCCTTTGGGGAAGGTCCAGCTGAGTTCGAGCACGCCCGTCGCGCCGTTGGCGAAGTCGAAGAGGGCGGTGACGTTGTCCGTCACCTCGTGGGACCACCTGCGGTTGACGGCATGGACGCGCGCGACGGGGCCGAAGGCGCACTGTAGGAAGTCGGCCATGTGAACGGCGATGTCCCCCACGAGGCTCCCGCCGTACCGCTTTTGGACGAACCAGGTGGCTCCGGGCGACCAACCGACATCGGGACTGGAGGACGCCGCGCGCAGGCAGCGCGCGTGCAGCGGACGGCCGATGGCCCCCGCGCGCACCCGTTTGCATATCTCCACATAGAGCGCCGAGAAACGGAGCGACTGGTTGACCTGGAGCACCAGTCCGCGCGACGCGGCAAGGGCGATCATCTTGTCCGCCTCGGCGACACTGCCGGCCATCGGCTTTTCGACCAGGACATGCTTGCCGGCCTTGAGGGCCGCCAGGGTCTGCGGATAGTGGCAACTGTTGGGCGTCGCCAGGATCACGGCGTCGACTTCCGACGCCAGCAGCGCCGGCAGACTGCGGCAGATCACGGCGTTGGCCAGTCCGGCCGACTTGGCCAGGGCCTCCGCCTTCTCCCGCTTGATGTCGTAGAGCGCCACGATCTCCGCCTTCCTGGCTCCGACCTTCAGCATCTCCGGCACATGGTTGCACGTCGCGATTTTGCCGCAACCGACCAATCCAACCTGTAGCTTCGTCATCGTTTCTCCTCTGTTTTGGTTACTCCGCTTCTCTCTCTGCGCACATCCGCAGAATCCTCGCCGCCGGCGGCACCCGGTTCGGACCTTCCGGACGGGTACACACCGAGAACGCGCATCGACTCGGCCGTTTGACGGAGGCGCAGCAGCACTCCGGTGAACGCGCTGTCGAGCACATTGCCCTCGGCTTCGATAAAAAACCCGTACTGCCACGCCCGCCCCTGCAGCGGCCGCGACTGGATGAAGGAGAGATTCATGGCGGCGTCGTGGAACGGCGCCAGGAGGTGGAGCAGCGCCCCCGGCCGGTCGGGAGCCACCAAGTGCAGCAGCGAGTGGAGCGGGCCGGCCACCGCGGCCGCGGGGCACGGCGCCGCGCCGCGGACGACCGCGATGAAGCGGGTCTCGTTGTTCGGGCTGTCCTGGATGTCCGCGGTGACAATCTTCAGCCCGTACAACGAGGCCGCCAGGCGGGAGGCGACCGCGGCGGCGGCGGCTTCGCCGGCGGCGCGGCGGGCCGCCTCGGAGGTGCTCGCCAGCGGCACGCGCAGGGCGCCGGAAAGGTGGGTGTCGAGCCAGATGCCGCACTGCGCCAGCGCCTGCGGATGGCTGTAGACTGTCCGGATGTCGCCGGGTGCCACACCCGGCGCCACCGCCAGGCAGTGGCGCACGGGCAGGCCGAACGCCGCGGTGACGGTCAGCCCGCGGGTGGCGGCAAGCAGGTCGAGCGTCTGCGTCACCGGACCCTCGACCGAGTTCTCGATCGGGACCACCGCCGCCGCGCCATCCTGCCGGGCGAGCTGGTCGAAGGTCTCGGGGAGCGAGCGGCAGGGGCAGAGCGCCGCCCCGCCGCCACCCCATCTGCAGGCGGCCTCCTGCGAGTGCGTCCCTTCGGGACCCAGGTAGAAGATCATCGGATCAACCGCCTTTGTATGCAACTCCGCGCGATCCTTTTTCGATCAGCCCGATCACGGCCGGAGAGAAGATGCGGAAGCGCTCCAGAATCCCCAGCGCGCGCGCGGCGTCGGCCGGACGGACGATGAGCACGAAGCCGATCCCCATGTTGAACACGCGGTACATCTCATCGGCATCCACCCGCCCCTGGCGCTGCAGGAAGCTGAACAGCAGCGGCACCTTCCAGGCGTCGCGGTCGATGACGGCGCGGCAGCCTTCGGGCAGGACGCGCGGAATGTTGTCCACGAACCCGCCGCCCGTGATGTGCGCCATCCCCTGGACCTTGACCTTCTCCATCACTTTCAGGACCGGCTTCAGAACACTGCGGTGGACCGCCAGCAGCAGGTCGCCGATGGGACTGTTCGTGCCGGGGAGGCAGTCTTTGACCGTAAAGCCGCACTGGTCGAACAACACCTTGCGCGCCAACGAGTAACCATTCGTCTGCAGGCCGCCGGAGGCGAGTCCGATGACCACGTCTCCC
>CAYVKQ010000180.1:0-1687 GCA_964451945.1 uncultured Lentisphaerales bacterium | reverse complement strand
TCCCGGCTTGATTCCCTTGCCGGTGACGAGGTTCTTCTTCTCCACCGCGCCGATGATCGTCCCCACCAGGTCGTACTCGCCGAGCGGATAGAGCCCGGGCAGCTCGGCCGTCTCGCCGCCCAGCAGCGCGCAGCCGTTCTCCTTGCACGCTTTGCACATTCCGAAGACCACATCGTGAAACACCCCTTGGTCAAAACGCGAGGCGCCGATGTAGTCGAGGAAGAAGAGCGGTTTGGCCCCCTGGACCAGGATGTCGTTGACGCAATGGTTGACGATGTCCTGCCCCACTGTGTCATGCCGCCCGGCCAGCGCGGCGACCTTGAGCTTCGTGCCCACGCCGTCGGTGCTGGCCACCAGCAGATGGTCCTTGCCGGGCGACGTGAACAACCCGCCAAAACTGCCGATGCCGCCGACCACGCCGGAGGTTGATGTCGCCGAGACCAGCTTCTTGATCGACTGGATGCCCGACATTTTGGAGTCAATATCGACCCCCGCCTGCGCGTAGGCCGATTTCTTGTTCTCGGTAACCGTCTTGTTTACTGCCATGTCGCCATCCCCTCGCTGAAGTGTTGACGCGCACTGCCGCGATTCGGGGCGTAGAATAGCGCAAACCCGCCGGCACAATCCAGCTAAAAATCTCAACCGGCACCCGGATGCCCCAGGACCAGGTGCAGCCAGAGTGGAATCGTCGCCAGACAAACGAGATGGGTCACGAAAACCACCGCCGCCGCAAAGGGCGGATCGCGGTCGTACAGCTCGGCCAGCGTGACGCTCACCATCGCCGCCGGCTGCACCGCGATCACCATCAGGACATCCATTGGCAAGCCGCTTATCGGCAACAACTTAAGTACTAGGATAGCCAGCGCCGGAACAACCGCCAGGCGCAGCAGAACCGTCCCCCCCATGAGCCGTGTCCAGACATGGTGGGGGCGGATCGAGGCCATGCGGCAGCCGCAGACCACGGCCGAAACGGGAACGGTCGCGCCGCCCAGAAGGTGGCAGGTGTCGAGGCCCGTCTGCAGCACCTGCCGCAGGGAGCCGCCGGCGGCGGGCAGGCGGCCGGCCGCGCCCAGGACCTCCTTCAATCCGATTACCAGCAGCGCCGCGGCCAGGGCGAGGATCGGGCGGCTGAGCAAATGGCGCAGCGAGTCGCGCGTCAGGCGCGCCCCGGTGAGGATCCGCAGCCCCAGCGTCCACACAAAGCATTCGGCGCCGAGTCCGGCGAAGGCGATCAACGCCACCGCCCGCTCCCCCCACAGGCTGGCGACGATCATGATCGGCAGGAACGAGTAGTTGTTGACCGCCACCACGAAGCGGAAACAGGCACGCGTCGTCTCCGACCGTCCGCGCAGCAGCGGCATGCAGGCGTTGCCCGCCAGCCAGCCGATTCCCATGATCAGAAACACCCCCACCGGCAACAGTCCGTTGGCCAGCAGTTCCCGCCAGGAGAGGTTGCGGATCAGCGCGCTGAAGACCAGCGCCGGGTAGAAGACATTCACCAGCACATAGGAGAGCTTGCGGTTGAAATCCTCGTCGATCTCCTCCCGGCGCCGCAGCCAGAAGCCGCAAGCCATCATCAGAAAAATCGCCGCCGTGCGCAGAACAATGGCAAACATGTGCAAGAGTATACACCTAACCCAAGTTTCGCGGCCACCCAATGCATTTCGTGAAATTTTGGATGGATTCG
>CAYVKQ010000179.1:4220-6388 GCA_964451945.1 uncultured Lentisphaerales bacterium | reverse complement strand
CCAGGTGGCCGGCGACCTGGTGGTCGCCGACCGCGGCTGCGTCTATCCCCACGCCCACCTCTTCTCCGGCGCCTCGCCCCGGTTCGACGTGGGTGGCCTGCGGATTGCGGACGCCTCCGCCGGCATGAATGCCGTCGGGCTGGGTTTCCGCGGCCATTTCAACGGCGTCGTGGACACAGCGACGCCCGTCTACCCATCTCTCCGATCTGGCGGCGGACACGGCGGCCGGGGCGGTATCGGCGCCGGCTACATCAACGCCGACGGCGGCCAAACCTTCGACTCGGCGGAGGCGCCGGAGTGGCCGGGCAGCGGCGGATCGGGGAACTATTCGTCCAGCTATCCCTCCCGGGGCGGTGGCACCATCCGCGTGTTCGCGTCGGGAGACGCCCTGATCAACGGCTTTCTCCGGGCCGACGGCGCCAAGGCGGGCAGCTATGCCGGCGCCGGCGCCGGCGGCGCGGTGCTGCTCCAGTGCCGCACGCTCAACGGCGCCGACGGGGTGGTGTCGGTGGATGGCGGCACGGCGGTTTCCCCGGACAGCCCCGGTCTCCGGGGCGGCGGCGGGGGCGGCGGACGGATCGCCGTCCATTTCGACACGGCGGCGCAGGCGTGGACGCCGGGAATCCGCTTCTCGGCCAATGGCGGCTACTCACAGGTCGAGTGCGGCAATCCGGGGACGCTGTGGTTCCCCGACAGCCGTTTTCTGCAGCCGTTCGTCATCCACAGCGGCGTCTGGTCGGCGCCCGATTTCGGCACTTCCTGGTCGCCGCCCTCGCTGACCATCAGCAACGCCTGGCTCTCCTTCCCCCAGCCGGGGTTCGCGCTAACGGTCACGGGGGACGTGACGGTCGTGGGCGATAACGAGGCGCTCTGCCGGCTGGACCTCACCAACGGCGCGTTCTCCTGCGGCGGGGACCTGCGCCTGGAGAAATCCCGGCTCACCCTCTACCAGTCCGACACCCCCGGGGCGGCGCCGGTCGCCATCGGCGGCGCATGCATCCTGACCAACAGCGCGGCGCTCTATCTTTACAGCGGATCGGCCAAAGCCGAGGAGGGGGAGCCGGGGGTCGTGTTCCAGGCGGAACATCTCGCTGTCGGCACCAACTGCTGGGTCTATGCCATCGCCAATTCCACCAACGGCGCGGCGCCGCTCTTCAAAGTCCAGACCCTGCTGGTGCAGACCAACGCCGGCTTCAACGCGAACGCGGCCGGCTACCGGGACACCTTGGGGACGGGCGACGGCGCGTTTGGCCCGCGGACGGGCCCCGACGGCCGCGGCTATTGGTTCAACGGCATCGGCGCCGGCGGCGGCGGCGGCTACGGCGGCGCCGGCGGCCGGCACTCGGCCACCCGCGGACTGGCCTACGGTTCCTCCAACGCGCCGGTGCAGGTCGGCTGTCCCGGCAGCGGTTCGTACAATCCGAACATCAGCGGCTCGGGCGGCGGGCTCATCCGCATCGAGGCGGAGCGGTGGACACGGCTCAACGGCGGCAGCCTGCTGGCCAACGGCGGCGCCCCCGGTTCGTTCCGCAGCGGCGGCGCCGGCGGCGGCATCTACCTGAGGTGCGGGCACTTCGCCGGCGGCGGGGCGACGCTGCAGGCCAATGGCGCGAACGGGTACAGGTATTCTCCCGGCACCAGCACCTATTACTGCGGCGGCGGCGGCGGCGGCGGCCGCATCGCCGTCTGGCGCCGGGCCGGCGACGCGGAGGCTGTCTGCACCGTGGACGGCGGCGTGGGCGGGTTGAACGAAGATCAGCCCGACTACGAGGCCTACTGCGGCGAAGGGGGCACCGTGGTCTGGGGCTGGCTGCCGCAGTCGGGGACGGCCCTCCTGCTGCGGTAGGCGGCCCCGTTTCTCGACAGCCGCGGCCCGGCGTGGCATACTACCTTCACATTTTTCAACGTCTTCAACCCTCACGACGGGAGCACGCGATGGAAACGGTCACGTTCAACGGATGGAAGTGTCTGCGGCTGGCCAACGACGAAGTCGAGGTGGTGATCACGCGCGACGTGGGGCCGCGGGTGATCCGCTTCGGCTACATCGGCGCGGCGAACCTCTTCCGCGAGATGCCGGGGCAGCAGGGGGGGCGCGGCGAAGCCGCATGGATGATCCGCGGCGGGCACCGCTTCTGGGTCGCGCCCGAGGCCAAGCCGTGGAGCTACGA
>CAYVKQ010000179.1:0-4120 GCA_964451945.1 uncultured Lentisphaerales bacterium | reverse complement strand
ACCGAGCGGCTGACGCACAACCAGACGTGGAGCATCTGGGCCTACACCTCCTTCAACGACCCGCGCTGGACCTTCGGCAGCCGCTACCTCTTCTTCCGCCAGGATCCGGCGCGCGGCCCCAACAAGCTCGGCCTCGCCCATCGCGGGAAGTGGGTTGCCTACCAGCTCGACGGCTTCCTCTTCGTCAAGCGGTTCAACCACTTCGACGGGCAGCCCTACCCCGACGACGGCTGCAGCTTCGAGACCTTCGCCAACGAGGATTTCCTGGAGCTGGAGAGCCTCGGACCGCTGACGGTGCTCAAGCCGGGCGGTTCCACGAGCCATACCGAGACGTGGCAGCTCTTCAGGGATGTCCCCCGCTGCGCCGACGACGCCGATGCCGAGCGGCACATCCTGCCGCTGGTCGCCGGACGGTGAGGCGCGGCCGCTAGAAAAAGCGCGAGACGACGACGATGGCCGTCAGGATGCCGATGAGCATCCCGATGAACACCTCGAACCGGGTGTGGCCGAGCAGCTCCTTGAGGCGTTTCTCCGGGAACCGGTGCTCCTTGAAGAACTCGTCGATGATCTGGTTGAGGGTCCGCGCCTGCTCGCCCGCCGCGTTGCGCACGCCCGCGGCATCGAACATCGTCACGCCGGCGAAACACCACGCCAGGATGGCGGCCACGGAACCGAACCCCTCGGTGAGCGAGACAGCGGTCGCCAGCCCGCAGACCATCGCCGAATGGGCGCTCGGCATTCCGCCGGTGCTGACCAGGTAGCCGAAGTCGAGGCGGCGGTCCTGGATCAGCGCCGCCAGCAGCTTGCAGCCCTGCGCCAGCATCCAGCCGGCGAAGGCCGACCAGAACCAGGGCGTCTCGAAAAAGCGAGCGACTGTGCTCTGAATCACCATGTCCCCAGTGTAGCCGAACCCACTGAGGCGACGCAAGCCGCGGCTCGGCGGGACGCCTCGCCCTACCAACTGGCCAGCGCAAGGCAGGGCGAATAGCCAGGGCGAGCCGTCCCCGGCGAGCCGAAACGTGGCACGGGCATCTTGCCCGTGTTTGATTGGCGTGTACGAGTAGGTGTACGAGTAAGAGAGGGGCCACGGCTGCTGCTTTGTGCCTTGATAGGGGAGATGCCTTCGCCTAACGCCTGTACTCCCGAGACCCTGCCGCAACGCTGTCGCTGACGCTCTGCCGTCACTCGCCGATGATTTTCACCAGCACCCGCTTGCGGCGCATGCCGTCGAACTCGCCGTAGAAGATCTGCTCCCACGGGCCGACATCGGGCCGGCCGCCGGTCACGGCCACGACCACTTCGCGCCCCATGATCTGCCGCTTGAGGTGGGCATCGGCGTTGTCCTCGGCGCCGTCTACAAACTGCCGATCTCGACGGGGATGTCGTCCGGCCCCACCGCGGCGGCGGCGGCCCGGACGGCAGGCTCCTCCCGCACCGCCTCGGTCCGCGCGGTCTGCAGGTTGCGGTAGTAGACCATCAATTGCAGTGCGGCCAGGCAGGTGTCCATGACTGGACGGTCGGAGTGCGCGTCGCCGTTCTCCCACCAGCCGATGTTCCGCGGCCTGCCGCGGGGGTCGGTGCAGGCGTCTTTCTCGATCTTCTGCGCGTTGACATAGAGCGGCCAGATCCGCTCGTGCCACCGGTTCCAGCGGCGGCCGCCGTCGTGGAAGAACGCCTGGGTGGCGTAGTAATAGTAATACTGGACGCTGCCGCCGAGCGCGGCGGCCTCCTCCGCGCGGAAGGCGGGCGGCCACGCGTCCATCAGCACGAGCGTGTCGCGCACTTCGCGGCTGCCGCCCGCGCCGAGGAACTGCAGGCAGAGGGTCCCCACGCCGGAGAGGCCGCCCGCGCCGGGACCGGTGTAGCCGAAGCCGCCGCCCGGCTGGTGGTTCTTGCGGAACCCCTGGACCGCCTTGCGGAGCGCCGCCTGCAGCGCCAGCCGGTCGCGGTAGGCGTCGGCGAGCTGCGCCGCCTTGAGCGCCTGGGCGCACCAGCCCATGACCGAGGTGTCGTCGCGCTCGCTCGGGACGAGGCCGTAGTCCCAGCCGCCAGCCGGATTCTGGCCGGTCACCAGCACATGGACGGCCCTGTCGGCGGCATCCTTGACGTTGGGGTTGCGGGTCATGCCGTAGGCCTCGCAGAGGGCGTAGGCGGCGATCGCATGGGCGTAGGAGGCGCCGATGCGGCCGTCGGCCCCCTGCGCGCCGACCAGGTATTCGACCGCCCGTTGCACCGTCTCGCCGAACTCGGGAGAGTTCCTCCCCGGCACCTCGCCGTGCGCCAGGAAGGTCAGGGTCGCGAGTCCGGTCATGGCGATCGCGTTCCGGGGCCACGAGCCGTCTGCACGCTGGTTCTTCTTGAGCCAGCGGAGCGCGGCCATCACCGCCTCCTCGGGACGGGGGTTGCCCCTGGTCGTGGTCAGCCGGTCACGCACCCCGGGGTCCCGTCCCGGGTACAGGTCCTTGAACCCCACCGGAAGTCTGCCGGTCAGGGGCGCCTCCTTCGGTGTGCCGGGCGGTACGGGAACCAGCGGCGGCGTGGCGGCGGCGGGTGCAACGTCCGGCGCGGCGGCCGCCGTCAGCGGCCCGGGGAGGGGGAGCCCCTCGAACCCGTCGGAACTTCCCGGGATGTCGGGGATGAGGAGCGGCGGCGGGGCGTCCAGCGGCGGCGGCGGTTCGGGCGCCTTGCCGAAAATGGGGGCCAGCGGCGGATCCTCCACCACCGACGAACCCGCGGCCAGGATCATCAGCAGAACGGCTGCGGACAACGGGACCAGCACGGCGCAGAGGGGCGCGGCCAGGCGCTGCGCCTCGATGCGCGCCTCCTTGAACTCCCGGCTGGCGCGCGGCGAGCCGAACCCGCGGACCATGCGGACGAGACGGTGCCAGTAGCCTTCTTCGTAAAAGCGCCGCTCGACCGTCGCGAGCGGATTCTCCGCGCAGGCGCCGATCGCGCCGTTTTCCGCTGTGTGTTTCATGGCGACCTCCTGTTTTGCGAAGCCCCAAAACCGCAGACGACACGGTGACGTTGCACCACCACGATGGTGAACATAGTCCTCTTCTCCACATCCGTCAACTGTTTTTTACGCGCCCGGCCGTTGCCGCGGGGCGGCTGAAGCGGTATACTGGGGACCGATTGGATCAGAAGGGGAGACCTCCATGCTCGAACTCAAGCGTATTCGTGAGAAACCGGACGAGATCCGCGAGGGCCTGAAACGCCGCGGCGCCGACCTGGCGCTGGTCGAGCGGGTGCTCGAACTCGACCGCGCCCGCCGCTCGCTCGTCACCCAGGTCGAAGAGCTGAAGAGCCGCCGCAACGCCGATTCGAAAGTGATCGGACAAAAGAAGAAGGCGGGCGAGGACACCACCGCGCTGCAGGCGGCGGTGCGGGCGGGCGGCGAGCGGATCGCGGCGCTGGACGAGGAGATCCGCGTCACCGAGGCGGCCCTTGGCGAGGCGATGCTGCGCATCCCCAACGTGCCGTGCGCCACCATCCCCACCGGACCCGACGCCTCGGCCAACCGCGTGGTGCGCCACGCGGGCGCCGCGCCGCAGTTCGCGTTCCCGCCCAGGGACCACCTCGCCCTCGGCGAAGGGCTCGGCATCTTCGACTTCCCGCGCGCGGCGCGGCTGGCCGGCGCGGGCTTCCCGATCCTCCTTGGCCAAGGCGCCCGGCTGCAGCGCGCCCTGATCCAGTACATGCTGGACCTGCACACGACGCGCCACGGCTACACCGAGATGCTGCCGCCGTTCGTGGTCAACAGCGATTCGATGCGCGGCACGGGGCAGCTTCCCAAAATGGCCGAGGACATGTACCATTGCGAGGTCGACGACCTGTGGCTGATCCCCACGGCCGAGGTGCCGGTGACCAACTACTTCCGCGACGAGATCATCGAGCGCCCGCTGCCGATCCGCCTCACCGCCTACACCCCCTGCTTCCGACGCGAGGCGGGGTCGGCCGGCAAGGAGACCCGCGGCATTCTCCGCGTCCACCAGTTCGACAAGGTCGAGATGGTCAAGTTCGTCGAGCCCGCCACCTCTTACGAGGAGCTGGAGACACTGGTCGGCGACGCCGAGGACGTCCTCAAGGGGCTGGGGCTCCACTACCGCGTCCTCGAACT
>CAYVKQ010000178.1:0-6401 GCA_964451945.1 uncultured Lentisphaerales bacterium | reverse complement strand
TCCGGGAGGCCAAGGTTCTGCTCCTCTTCGGCGCCTCCTCGCTGACGCCGCAGGAGACCGACGCCGTCCGCGCCTTCGTCGTCGGCGGCGGGTTGGCCATCGCCGACTGCAATCCCGCCCTGATGAACGCCTTCATGACGACCAACGCCGTCAATCCGCTGGCCGACCTCTTCGGCGAGGTGACTTATGATGCTCTACCCGAGTTCACCCTCGCGCCCGTCGACCTGCCCGGCTTCACCGCCGCCAAGGTCAAGCAGCGCAAGGGCGCACCGCTCTTCCAGCGGCGCAAGGTTGGCCAGGGGGAAACGATCCTGCTCAACTTCACTCTGGCGACCGCCGTCGAAACCGCCGCCACCAAGGAAGCGTTCGATGCCTTCCTGCTGAACGTGCTCGCCGAGCGCGGCATCGCCCGCCGGTTCTCCGTCGCCGGCGACCCCCTGCAGAAGCAGATCATCCGCATCCGCGAGGGTGACGGCTTCGATCTGGTCGGTCTCATGACCGCCACGCAGGACCTCGGCAAACACGTCGCGCTGGATCTGGGCGGCACGTCCAAGTTCATCTACGCCGTCAATAAGGGTCCCGCCGGCAAAGGCGCCAAGATCGAGATTCCGAAGCTGGAGATTCCCTTCACCCTCTACACCCTCTTCGAGACGGAGCAGACCCCGCCGCCGGTGACCCTTTCCGGGGATTCGCTTGCACAGGGCGAAGCGGTCGCGCTGGACCTGCGGCCCCTGCGGAAGGGATGCATCTACCTCCTCTCCGTCGCCGCGCCCGGCGGCGGCGAAATTCAGGACCGCCGCCTCATCCTCCACACCGACGGCAAGCAGGAGTCGCAGGAAGTCCGTTTCGCCTACAACGACGCCCCCGGCGCCTACACGATCACACTCAAGGACATCGCCACCGGGCTGACCACCACGCGCGCCGTCCGTGTCCGCTAGGACGCGGCGCGGCGGCGGCGTTGAGCTGCGCGGCCAGCGCGCCCGCGCTGGCCACAGTTTCCCCGACGAAGTGTCGCGACGAAGAGTGGGACGAAGCGTAAGGCGACGAAGAGTGGGACGAAGTGCGGACGACGAGGTGTTTGCTGCGCGCATGGCTCCACCCACCCGACCTGCTCTCGCCACCAGGTGGCGGAATGTGCGCCACCTGGTAGGGCGAGCCGTCCCCGGCGAGCCGCGGTGTGGGATCAGGCGCGACAGGCGCTTGGGGCTGGCATCTCCCATACACTGGAAGATACTTGAGATGCACCGGTGTCCGACGTTTTGGGACAAGGCGCCATGGCCTCATCAAATCTTGATTACATTCGTAAAAGAGGGCGAATTCCACGCAGGTCGATCAGCTCACAGCGCTTGTCTCATCCTGCCAAGGGACTACAGGCCCTCCGCTCTGATGCTCTCTGAAACTGGAGGGCCTATTGCACTTTCGCAAAGCTATCAAATCTACATTTGGGGATGGCCCTATAGCTATGGATGGAAGTCTTTCTCAGACTATGTTGTGAAGGCCATCTCCCAGGTTGAACCAGTTTTGTTTTCTGTTACGGGTCGGGAACATCCGTAGTTTGGATTTCGACCAGGACGTTTGGGTCCGCCATTGAACACAGAGAATCCGGCCGCAAAAGAACGCAAGGAACACAAAGAGGCTCTTCCCTGTGCCCTTTGTGTTCCTTGTGGTGAATCAAATCCATCCTGAAACAAAAAACGAACGGGTGGCCCCTGCGGGACACCCGTTCGTTTGAATGGAAAACGCCACACCCGCGCCGACTTACCAGCGCGACGGGCCGCGTTCGCGACGCTCGCCGCCTTCGCGGCGCCCGCCGCCGAACCCGCCGCCGCCGCCGCCGAACCCGCCGCTGCGGGGACGGTCGTTGCGGGGCTTGGGCTGCGACTCGTTGACGCGCAGCGCGCGCCCGCCCACATCGTGGCCGTTCAGCGCGGTGATCGCCGCCTGGGCTTCATCGTTGTTTGCCATTTCGACAAACCCGAAACCCTTGCTGCGGCTCGTCATGCGGTCGACGCACACGCGCGCCGAGCTGACGGTCCCGTACGCCGCGAACAAATCGCGGAGTTCATCGTCGGTCGTCGAATAGGCAAGGTTGCCAACGTAGATGTCCATGCTACCCTTCTCTCTTCTGCTTCTCTGCCGCCATGTTGCTGTCTTGTCTGAATGGGCGAAGCCGGAACGCATGGCACGGTCCGAATTCCCAGGCTTGCTCGTGCCTATGCGCCGCGCCATCTCCGCACAGTGCGGAAGTGTAACGACGGCACACCCAAAAGCGTCCTATCGGAAAAAACGGCAACCGGCAGTCCGCGCCTGCGCGCAGAGGAGTCGGAACAAAGGAAGGTAGACGCGTCAGAAATGACGCGGAAAGCAACCCGGGCCTCGGTCGTAACGCTCAAACGATTACCTTGCAGCATCCGTTTTCACGGATATTCCATCACGCCGTGCCAACCCAAATCCTTGGGATTGAAAAAAAACAGCCACTTCGCGAGTGAATGGCGATGAAGATAACCGAAACGGGGGCAATCTGGCAAGGGCTTTTTTAAACTTTTTTTCCTCAACTGCCATCCTCACCCCCCGTCACTAACCGAATACAACTTTTTCTGTTCACCGACCGTCCTTTTATTTTCCGTCGATTTCTCTTTGACTTTCACGACCGTTCGGCGTTACATTTCCTCTTGTTTTACCGCTTCACTGTCTGCTCCGGCAAGAGGAGGGTGCGATGGCCGATTTTCTGCGAGTGTTCTGCAGGACGACGTGTATTGTGGCGGTCGTTCTCGGCGTGGTTGGCGCAACGCTGTTTTTCCTACCCAAATACAAGGAGTTGCGGGACCGCGAGACCCGGTGCAAGTCCCTGCAAGCCGCCATCGAGTTCAGGCAGAAGGAGATCAAGGATATCCGGCTTCGGCAACAGCGGCTTCAGAGCGACCCCTCGTTCGTCGAGCGCGTCGCCCGCGAAAATCGGCGTATCCGACCGAACGAGATCGTCTTTCTCTACGAGGTCGCGCCCTGAGCGGCTTCTCTTCGCTCCCTCCCGCCTGCCCGCTAGCGCCGCCGCCGGGCAAGGCTGCGGCGCGTGATCGGAATTGCCGCAAGCGACGATGCGACGGCGGTGCGCCGTTGCCGGCGGGGGCGCCTGGTGTGTCATGGCACGTCTGAAGCACCTCTGTGAATACGCCCTGCTGCGGCTGACGCAGGCGCTGTTGCTGGCGCTTCCCCACCGTTGCGCGCTGACGGCGGCCTGGGCGCTCGCTTGGCTCTCCTTCCACGTCGTTCGTCTGGGGCGCGTCGAAGCGGTGCGCCGCATCCGCGAAGTCTTTGGCGAAACCGTGACGCACCGCGAGGCGGTGCGGATCGCCTGGCGATCCTGGCGCAACACCTGTTTCAATGTGGCGGAAATGATGCGCGTGACCCGCCTCACACCCGACTGGGTCCGCGCCCACGCGCAGGGGATGGACGAAGCCGTCGCCCGCATCCGCAGGCTGATCGACACTCACGGCGGCGTCGTGATCGCCGTCGCCCACATGGGCAACTGGGATCTGGCGGGCGTCGCCTGCAGGCAGGCGGGGATCGACATCTTCTCCATCGCCGGCAAACAGAAGAACCCCTATGTCAACCGCTGGCTGGACCGCATCCGCGGCCACAGCATGGACGTGCTTGAACGGGGATCGTCGTCGTTGCGCGTCGTCCTGCGCCGCCTGCAGCGGCGCGGCGCGTTCGCCATCCTTCCCGACGTCCGCATGCCCGTTCCCGACCTCGACATCGCGTTCCTCGGCGGACAAGCCAACCTCGGCCGCGGCATGGCGCAGTTCGCCCGCACGGCCAACGTCCCCATCCTCCCCGTGCTGCTCACCCGCGTCGGCTGGTCGCGCCATGCCGCCGTCTGCCACGACCCCGTCTTCCCCGACCCCGCCGCCGACCGCGAAGCCGACCTGGCGCGGATGACCCAGACGGTGATCGACCACATCGACACCGCCATCCGCCGCCAGCCCGGGCAGTGGTTCTGGTACAACCGGCGCTGGGTCCTGCGGCCGCTCAGGCCGAAACCGCCCGTAAATCAGGATTGACGCGGGAGTCGCGGCCGCGCTACGGTATGTCCGCCTTGCAGAGAAGAGGAACCATCAACCCATGCCTACACCCAACGCGTTTCACTGGTCGCTGATCACTGGTTTGCTCACGGCACTCCCCGGCCTGCTGCTGCTGGCGGGGGGGCGTCCCGCCTCCGCCGCACTGCACGCGCTGCCCCGCAGCGTGTGGGCGGGCCGCGTCCTCTCCGCCCTCGCTTGGATCGGCGCCGGGTGGGCCGCGTGGGCGATGCCGCTGAGCCTGCTCGACCCCTACAAGCGGTTTCTCCCCCTGGTGGTACTCTTCTGCATCCCGCTGAGCTGGTACTGGCTCGACGAACTGCTCGCCTGCCGCGCGATGGGCGGTCTGCTGATGCTTTTCCCCGCGCCGCTGCTGCTCTGCGTCCGGTCGCACCCCTCGCCGTGGCGCCTCGTCCTCGTCGTAACCGCCTATCTGGCGATCATCAAGGGGATGGTGCTGATGCTCTACCCCTGGCACATGCGGCGGGTCTGCCACGCCATGGCCGCCTCGACCGCGCTGCGTCTGGCCGGCGGCGCGGTCGGTGTCCTCGCCGGCGCGGCGATTCTGGCGGTGGGCGCCCTCGCCCTGCGCTGACGGCCCGCGCGAGGAGAAAACGGCTCTATGGCGACCTCCGACGACACCCGAGAACCGGACCTTGGATCCGCGCCACGGCGGGACGGCCCGCCCACGCCCGGCGGGACGAAAGGGTTTGACCCGAAGCGCCTGATCATCCCGCCGGGACGGGGGGCGCCGGGAACCGACCGGCCCGCCCCGCCGCCGGTCGAACCGATGCGTCTGGAAAAAAACGCGCCAGCGCCGATGCGGCCCTCGCCTGCCGCCCCTCCCCCCAAGCTGGTGCTGCCGAAACCCCCGCCCGTCGAAACGCCCCGCAAGCCGCCCCTGCTCAACCTGACGGGGCGGCCGGCCCCGCCTCCTCCGGCAACGCCGCCGGCGCCCGTCAAACCGCTGCATCTGATCCCGCCGGACAAATTCAAACCGGCCGCGCCGATGGCGGCCGGTGCCGCACCGCCGCCCCCCGCGCCGCAGTACCGACACCGACGGAGGCCGACACCCTCCCGACGTCGCCTCGCATGGTTCGCCATGCCGCTGGCCGCCTGCGCGGTACTGGCCTTCTGGGGAGTCGATGCATGGCGGAGCGGCCGTCTCTTCCATCCCGCCGCCGAAGAGTCGGCGCCCGCGGTTACACCGAAGCAGGACGCACCAACGCGCGAAGTCCCGACGTCCCCCGGGCAGTTGCGGATCGATGCCGTCGCGCTCACCGCCGACGGCGGACGAGTCGCGCTCACCAACGCCGTCGCCTGCACCCTCCGCCGTGCGCGGCCGCTGATTGCCCTCGCCACCGGAGCGGTCCCGCCCGTGCTGTGGCAGAACCTGCCGGCTGGCGACTTCGCGCTCTCCGCCACCGCCCCCGGCTACCGTCCTGCCGCGGTTCAACCCGTCACCGTGATCCCCGGAGAGACGGCCGCCGCGACGCTCGCGTTCGAACCGCTGCCGGCGCGCGTGCGCTTCGTCTGCTCCGACACCAACACGGTCTTCGTCCTCTTTCTGGGCGACCGCCGCCTGGGCACCACCTCGGAAATCCACGAACTGCCGCCCTTCGTGACGCACCCCCTCACCTTCCGCGCTCCCGGCTGGCGCGACGCCGCCGTGACGCTCCGTCTCGACACGCCTGGCCTTGTCTACCGCTGCCGCGTGGCCACGGAACGGATCGAATCGGGAATGGTCGTTTCGGTGGTCGCGGACTCCGGCGCCGTGCCGACGACGGGCCTGCTCAGCGTGAACGGCAGCGTCCCGGTCCGTGTGGCGCTGCCGCTCACACGGACCGCGCTCCCCCATGCCGGCGAGGTGACCCTGACACTGACGCTCGACGGTTTTACCGTCTTGAACAATGATCAGCGGGTCCTGCTCGCTGACCGTCGGACGACCAACGTGGTCTTCCGCATCCGGCCGAACGAATGACCGCCGCCCCCCTCCACGACCGGACCGACACACCACCGCCCCCCTCTCCGCGGCCCTCTTCCGGCGCCGCGCCCGTGATACCGGACACGCCGCGCGCCTACGGCCGTTTCTACTGGCCCCTGGCGCTGTCGGGGTTCGCCGTGCTGCTGGAACAGCAGTTTCAGAACGGCGTCCTGGCCCAATACCCGCGCGCCGAAATCGAATTGGCGACCTTTGCCCTGGCCAGCAGCAGTTTTCAGCTGATCAACGCCATGCTGGTCTTCATCCCGCAGATGGTGGCAGTGATGGCGCGCACGCCGGCCGACCGCGCCCAGTGCGCCCGTTTCGCCGCCGCCGCCGGC